>JAGMDP010000210.1 GCA_023128635.1 Candidatus Heimdallarchaeota archaeon
CCATCTCCATTAACATCATCTATAGAATCTTCATCTAATTGACCATCTCCGTCATCATCAAATGGTCTTGCATTTTTTCGTAACCAGAACAATTGATCATTAACAACCAAATCTAAAGCATCTGGATTAATTGTGGGTAAGATGTAAATTTCTTGAGTGTTCACAAAGTCGGTTATTTCGCTGTCCACTCCAAAATTATTCAAAAGATACCTGATAAAACGCAAGGCAACTTCTACTGAAATTTGCTCTCGTCCATGATGATGAGCAACGACCAATGTTTTCGCTTTTTGTTGTGTTCGTAGTTCATTGGTAATTCGTAAACTGTAAATGTTCTTTCCCAAATAACTCGTTCCAATAATTTCATAATCTACTAGCTGAGGAGCTATAACATTGAAATTATGTAGTTCCTCCAATAAGGTAGCAGTGTTATGATACTGATCGTCAAACAACAAGGAAATATCAGACCAAGTTCGATCAACGTCTTCTAAACTTGCTTCCTCTAAGACCAAGATAGCATTTACATTAATAGAGAAAGAAGGTGCAATTAATAAAAATAAAAACATAAAGAATAAGGATTTTTTAACAACAATCTTTACCGACATAACTATTATTGGCATTTGCAATTATTTAAACAATTTTGAGAAAAAAAGAATAATAATTCCTCTTTTTCTTTTCTCACCGCAAGTATTTTAAACAGAAAAAGAGAGGAAAAATATTGCTAATAAAATTAGCTTCTAGGCCCGTAGCGCAGTTAGGACAGCGCACCTGCCTTCTAAGAAGGCAAGTTGCTACTTCCTTCGAAAATAGTAGGGGGTCGAGGGTTCAAATCCCTCCGGGCCTGCCATTTCATTTTTACTGAAAAATTTATATAATTATTATTAGAATGTAATTTTGGAGAGGTTTAAATGCAGAAGAACATTATGATTCTCAATTGTTTCTTAATCATTATTTTGTGTTTTACATATAGTTTTGATGCAGTTAGTAATCGCATGTATACAATTACAAATGAGATAAATCAAGATATAGATGATTTACCATCTATTTTTATTGAATCTGGTGATCCTATTCGAATTGATAATGATACAGATTTCATTTCTCTGGGTTGCCCTGGAGATGGAACACCTGAGAATCCATATAGAATTGAGAACAAAACTCTTATTTTTGAAGGCTATCAACGTGGTGTTAGTGTAGCTCGAACTACGAAACATTTCGTAATTCAAAACTGTTACTTTGCAGAAATGAAGGTAGCAATTGAGATTAGTTATGTAGATTCCAATACTTCAATTATTAGAAATAATGTTTTTGAAAATATTCCTTTAGAAGGAATTTCAATTATAAGATCTAATTATACAAGGATTGAAAATAACACTGGTAGAAGAACCTTTGAAGGAATTTATACTGCTTTCAGCTATTATTCAAATATAGTTAATAATTCTTTTACAGGTTGTTATGATTATGAAGGAATGTTAAATCCTAGTGGTATGAAGTTCTATAGATCTTATAATGGTTCAATCATTAATAACACCATTAATAATTTCGAACTAGGAATTTATACTCACGAGAGTTCCGGTTTTCTATTCGAGAATAATACTATTCTTTATTGTCGAGCTGATGGATCTATTCATCTCTATTATTCTTCAGATATGGTTGTCAAAAGAAATCTAATTTATCATAATCTACAACAAGCAGGATTAATGCTTACTCATACCCATAATTGTAAAATTTTATACAATACAATTTATAATTCCCCTGTGTGGGGAATTGCTCTCATAGGTTCAAATCATAACAAGGTACATCAAAATAATTTTCTTCATAATACAATTTTGCTATATGGAGAGCAAGCTTATGATGCTGGAATAAATAATACCTGGTATTTATGGAGTGTAGAAGAGGGTAACTACTGGTCAGATTGGTCAGGAACGGGTCCTTATGAAATCGGTGGAAATATACCAATAGTTACTTATGATCAATACCCACTTTCTGATTTATATGGAATTGAATTAGAAGATCTTTATTTTCCAAACACAACTAATGATGATATTTATGAGGAAAATGATTATGCTTTTAACAATCCAGATATCGCACTTTCTTTAACACACAATCTTCATTATGCTGATGTTGATTTCTTTAGAATAAATCTACAGAAGTCATGGAAATATCGATTTGAATTAGAATTCGATTATAACACTATTGACTTAGATTTTTATCTCTTTAATGACGAATATTTTGAAGCAGTATTTGATCCTCTTAATAGTAGTACATCTGATAATAGCAATGAATGGTTTACCTACATTACTCCGGATTATGGTTATTACTACATATTTGTTGTTGGTGATTTTGAGAAATACAAAGAGATTAATCCTACTGATTATCAGCTTATAATAACATCTTTAGCTTATATTTCGCCTACAATAACTTCAAGTAATTTGTTGAGAACAGATTTGTTTATTTTAATTGCAACAATTTTCATTATTTCATTTCGTAAAAGAATTCACAGAGGATTACGTAATACTTTTCAGAAATAATTAAACAAACTCAAATCCTTCCGGGCCTGCCATTTCTCTCTTATTTTCTAATTAAAAATTGTTTATAATACATAACGCCTTTTGAGTTCTAGGGATGCTTATGAAGAAAGTTATACAAGTTTGGCCTTATGTTTTGAATGCAATAGAAACTGTAAATGTGGATGAAACTTACTTCTTTGATTTTAGTGATAGCAAAGATGAAATTTGTGCACTTAAGATCAGTAAAGGTAATTGTCAATACATAGATGGGAAACCTGAGAATTATACTGTAAAAATAACTACTACAACAAAAGATTGGGTTGCTATCTTATCGAAGGACCTTATGATTGAAAAAGCAATTACCGATGGAAAATTGGTTATTGAAGGTGATGATAAGAATCTAGCGAAGTTTGAACGATATTTCTCCGGTGATCCAGAAGGAACACAGTTAGAAATTAAAAACTATTCATTAACTGAAAACGAGAAAGAAATACGAGACGGGAAATGGACTAAACCTCGAAAAGTTTTAGGTTTAATTGGTTCTCCTAGGAAAAAGGGTGCAACAAGTTTTCTTTATTCAATTCTTAAGCAAGGATTAGATGAAAGTGGATGCGAAGTGGATACTGTCTATTTACCTGATTTGGAAAACAAAACTTGTAACGGTTGTTTCACTTGTTGGGAAGGGAAAGATAAGAAATGCGTTCATGATGATGGTGTTAATGAACTCATCCATAAAATGCATGAATATGATTTAATGATCCTAGCTACTCCAGTTTATGCTGATGGTCTTCCGGGAGCTCTCAAAAATTACTTTGATAGAACAATAAGTATTCTAGATCCTGAATTCATAATAATAGATGATCATAATAGGCATCCTGTGAGGTATCCAAAAATGCCCCATCTCGTTTTGTTATCTCCTTGCGGTTATTCCGAGATGGATAATTTTCATCCTATGGTTGAGCATGTCAAAGAAATTTGTAAAAACATGCACTTAACATATATCGGAGAAATTCTCCAATCAGCTACTTGGATGATGACTATTCCTAACTTACAACCCCTATACGCTTCCGTTTTTGACGCAATAAAACAAGCTGGTAGAGAAATTGTCTCAAAAGGAAAAATACCAGAGGAATTGACTAAAAAAATAACAAAGGAAATCTTCTCTCGAGGTCAGATTTTAGCAATTAAGAATAGGGCCAGTCAATGAAGCCTTTAAGTTCAACAATTATTCTTTACTGCTTCCTCCATAGATGTATCACTTGGTAAAGGACCAATGGATTTTTCTATGGAGATTTCATCAGTTTCTTCTTCAATTTCTTGTTTTTCTTTTCTTCCTGGACGTCTGATTAAGATCATTGCAGCACTTGCTCCAACAACATACGTAACATATGAGATCAGTTCTAACCAAGTAGGTTTATCTTGATAACCTACTAATGCTCGCAGGAATTTCCCTATTTCCATTGTTTTATCATTGAGAATTGCACTCGTATCCCAAACAACTCTTTGGAAAAAGAAGTCTTCAGACCCGAACCAGCCAATTTCTTGGAATTCATGTAATCCATGAGCAAATAATCCTGCTGCAAAGATAATTAGGATTACACTTGTTATATTGAAAAAGTGTTTTAGATTGATTTTTTGACCAGACCAAAACAGAGCAATTCCAATTACTACTGAAACTGCTATACCTGCGATACTTGACCAGATGATTGCCCAAACGTTGGTTTCAACAGTAACCACACCTACCATAAACAAAACAGTCTCAATACCCTCTCTAAAGACAGAGATAAAAGCAAGAAAAATTAAACCAAAGCGTTTCTCTTTACTAATTGTTAGCTCAATTCGATCCTCAAGTTTTCCTTTCATATCTTTACCCGTTTTCATCATCCAAATAATAACCCAAGTAAGAATTATTGCTGCAATTATCATAGCAAATCCTTCGATTATTTCCTCGTATTGCTCAAATCCACCAAGGACAAAGTAAAACAACAATGCAGCACCAACTGATGCAAGAATAGCTGCAATTGTTCCTAACCAGATGTCTTTTCTTAATTCCTTATGCCCCATTTTGCTTAAGTAGGTTAATAGAATACCAATTATCAAAGCAGCCTCAATAGATTCACGCATAGTGATAAGAAAACCAGCAACGCTAAACATGATTACTCTTCAAGTAAATATTATGTTTGTTTTTGTAGAAATAAACTCTGATATATTTCATGAGAAATAGTTTGATTCAAAATATAGATTCTAAAGTTTTTTCTCATAGAGTAGTTTTTTGCTTGATAAATTTAGATTTCTTAAATATAGCTTTGTATATTCATACTTACTTTTGTATAGTAACTATACATAATAAAGTATATAAGGTTGAAAGCAGTTAATTGTCTGGTTGTCCAAAAAAGAAATAGTGAAAAACAATGATGAAAGAAAACGAGACCAATAGTATAAAAGAAGGACTAAAAGAAGGCAAACTTTGTTTATGTCCGGTAAAAGGGATTATCGATGTTCTTAGCAAGAAATGGACACTTCTAGTAATTGTTGCAATAGGGAATCATAAATCAATGAGATTCAACAAAATCATGGAACATTTTGAGGGAATAAATCCAAAGACATTATCTGATAGATTGAAAGAACTTGAAAACGCTAATTTGATCATCAGAGAAGCTTTCCCTGAAGTTCCTTTGCGTGTTGAATACTCATTATCTAAAGATGGTGAAGAGCTGATTGAAGCAATAATACCATTGATGGATTGGGCAACCAAGAAAGATGCACAGAAGTGAGTCATAAACCATGAAAAAACCAAATCTCCTCTTATTTCAGAATAGACAAATTGCCGTTTCTTACATTGCTATCCTTTTTTCCGCCATTGGATTAGGAATTAGTCGATTTTTATATCCTCTTCGATTCCTTGAGTTAGGTGGAAACACAGCATTGGTTTCTCTCGCAACAGCAGTTTTTTCTATTGGTCAACTATTAGGGATTTTTGTTCTCTCAAAATTACTTAATAAAAC
>JAGMDP010000211.1 GCA_023128635.1 Candidatus Heimdallarchaeota archaeon
GCATCAAATATTCCTAATTGATCCAGTAAAATTGCGGATCCTAAAACATCTAAGAAAGTATCCAAAGAACCTGCTTCATGAAGATGAACATCGTCCAAGGCTTCCCCGTGTGCTTTTGCTTCCGCTTCAAACAAAATTTCGAACGCTTTCTTACTAAATGTCTGTGCTTTCTCAGACATCTGATGAAGCTTGAAAAAATTATCAAGAATACTAAAAGCTTGAGGAATTTTCAAGTGACGATGAGGCTCAGATAATTTAATTATAAGATTGATTCCTGCGATAGCATGCAGGTTTTTATGTTGCAATTTCACTTTGATTTTTGCTTCATCTTGTAGATCAGCAGCCTGTATTATTTTCGAAGCAATACTATCCAATAATTTTTGCCTTTTCTTATCAGCAACAGATTTTTTCTCATCTGCTCCGTATAAAGCCAGCAATGCACTCAAAAACATGTCACCTGATGCTCCAGCAATTTGAGCATCGATAATTAAACTCTTCATTATAAGTCCTCAAGGATTCTTCACTACTTCTTTGTGAATAATCAACTAAATCTCTATTAAGGTTATTTTGTTAATTTATTAAATGTTCACAGAGAACTGATTTCCGGACTTAGAAAATCAATATTTAAAATAAAGTTGATTTCAAATAGTTATTAGAGAGAATTACACATTTCTATACATAAATACGAAAAAAGTGTATTTACAAATCTTATTATCCTTGATTGACTAGGAAAATATTGAAAGAATAGTATATTATGAATATATAATTGGTGAAAAAAAAATGAAGTATGAATTTGGTCGCTCTCCATGTCATTATCTTCCCACGGTGCTTGAAAGGCTTGCTGATTTAAACAGCTCATTATTAGAGGCTCATGAACGAGCACTACTGGCAAGAGCAAATATGCTTGCGTATGAAATTACAGATACAAAACAATACGCAACAAATGCTAGACGACTTGGAAATGAAATATTGAGGGATATTTTAACAAAGGAAAGTTATGTGCCAGAAGAAGAAGAATTAAAGTTGTTGTTCTTTTTACACCGAGAAGGAACGCTTGTTATTGATGAACCGCAAATTGATCGGATGATTGAATTACAAGAAAGTTGGCCTGATCCGGATGATAGAATCTGTGCTTTATTACTCGCATATAGTATTTCGATTGAAAAGAGTGAATTAAAAGAGAAAATATACTCTTTACTTGAATCTCTTCCAAAAGAAGAAAAATTATGGCCACATGCTACTGCGTATATAATGTCCAACAGAGAATTTGAGTTACCCAATAATATTATTGAGCTTGCTAAGGAGATGTCTGGTAGTGATAAACCAGCAGCATACTTAGACAAAGTAATTTGGATTAAATCCATGTATGACCCGGATTTTGGTCCCCGTAATTTTGAAGCTCGAAAGCAACTTGCTGAAGAAATTTATCAATGTGACCAACCTGTTGACGTTCTTTTTGTTCTTGGATTCATGAGAAATGAGAATGTTCTTGAAAACATCCAAAGGAATTTGGATGAGGTTAAACCTACTTTAGACTTTTCACCTGAAGTTAATCTTCCTTTAGATGTTAGAGATGCGCCTACCAAAGATGCTATAATACTTGGTCGTTCAGGATCTGTTATCCGAAAAATTGGTTGTCAAGGAACTCTCTATCTCGGCAGAGTCTCCGAAGTTGGCAAGCACAAGCATTATGGTAAGAAAGTACTTGTAGATGCTGCTTATCCCCATGTTATGTTCATATCTGGACATCGAGGATCCGGGAAAAGCTATACATTAGGAGTAATCGCTGAAGAATTATCTAAAGCCAAACTTGATGTTGGCATAATCTTAGTGGATCCAATTGGCATTTTTTGGGCATTGAAAAATAAAAATTCTGACACTAATGAGAACGTTCTACTTGAGAGATGGGGGTTAAAACCCGAGGATGTGAAAGATGTAGAAGTTTTCACACCGATTGGTATTTTTAATGAATTCCCTGATGACACAATAGATTCTCCATTTGCATTAAAGCCATCTGATCTATATATTGAAGATTGGTGTAGAACTTTTGATATAGATCGCTATGAAATCAGAGGTACAGTATTAGAAAAAGCAATACAGATTATAAGAAGAGAAAAACCGGATTATTCTATTGATGATATTATTGAGGCTTTAGATGATCCCTCAATTGCTAACCAATATAGAAATGACTCAATTCAAGCAATAAGGTCACGCATGGAAGCAGCAAAAAGATGGGGAATTTTCTCAGGCGTAGGAACACCTCTCTCCCGCTTAAGTACCCCAAACAAAATCTCCGTGATAGATATTAGCAATCCTCGTATTGGTGATAGTTTACGTGCACTGCTTGTGGGAATAATCGCAAGAAAAATCCTTGAAGCTAGAATTAAAAGCTCTCGAGGCGAAATTTTCGAAGAATCTGGTGATACTAATGGTTCAATTCCCGTTACCTGGTTACTTATAGATGAAGCTCATGTGTTAGTGCCACATAATAAGAAGACAGCTGCGTCCGAACCCTTAATTGAATATGCAAAACAAGGAAGAAAACCAGGTTGTGCTTTAGTCTTAGTTACACAGCAACCATCTGCAATGCACAAAAATATCATGAGTCAAATCGATATAATGATAACCCATCTTTTAACTTTTGAAGATGATATCAAAGCTTTCCTAAAACGAGTTCCCTCCTCTGTTCCTGATCAATTCGAGGATTCTGATTTCATAAGAAGCATGCCAACTGGTGTTGGATTGTTTTCAGATCAAAAAACACAGAATAGAAGTTTTGTTGTAAAGATCCGTCCCAGAACATCTCTTCATGCAGGTAGAGAAGCTGTACCTTCATCACTAAGAAGGAAATTACGAGATCAAAAACAAGCTGAAGCTACAGATGTTGATAGAAGGGATGTGGTTGTCGAATCACTCATGACGGAACCAGAAATTTCGGTTGTTTCAAAATCACGTATACCCGAACCATTACCAGGAAAACGCAGAACACCACCTGAACGAAAGGATAAGAAGTCTCGAGCAAAAAGTGAGTTCCCAATCCCAGAACCAAGTCAATTCCCGCAAAAATTAGTACTCAGTACATTGGAACGAAAACTGGAATACGGGCATAACAGCTTTTTATTCGATGGATCAAAATCCACTAAATTTGATAAATTTCAGAAATCAGGAGTTAGAAAAGGAACTATTGATGATATTATACCAGATATTGTTAGTAAACTAGAAAAAATTGGTTGGGAAATCAGTGAGATTTTTCAAGAGAAAACTTTTATTGTGATACTAATGAGACTTGAAAGTGCAGCATTAGGTATTGCATATACAATTCTAGATGCTAAATTGGCGATGTCCTGCCTCGTAGTGGCAAAGGAGCGCTTCAAGAAAAACACATATGATAAAATCTTTGATTTGTAAATCCAGGTTGTGGTATATTATTTCCAAAAAGAAGAAGATCCATCTAGACAAAAAGTTCTTTGAAAAAAATAAAGAACTCTTTTCTAAACTCTTCCAGCAAGTTGTTTGGCCTATAATTGACCCTTTAACAATTGAAGTCGATGCAAACGATTATGTATTGTTGAAAGAGGAAATCTGGAATCTCTTCTTTTATTCTTTACAAACAAACAAAAGAAAATCACAATTTGAAAAGAATTTCTTGGAAAAAATCCCTTCATTTAAGGATCTGAAAGTAGCTGAATTTATTTTTGATTTAGTTAATGATTTCACGGAGAGTTTCTATGAAGAACTTGTCTATGGCAAGAAACTTGAAGTAATTACAGATGCTATCACTCTTCTTGTCTACCAGCAAATAATCATAACTTGGATTAGTCAAATAGTAGAGCAGACCATTACTCCACTATTGCTCTTTTCCTTGAAAAATTCAGGGAAAATTGAGGAAGTAAAACAAATCATTGCTCGTGTTTTTCTTGCTATTGCACAAGATCAAGTAGACTCAGTTGAAGCTGAAAACCAAATTAGTACTATTTTGCGTAATAATTATGATTTATCAGATAATCTTGTGGTTTTAATTAAATCACTCATTAAAACATTTGCAGGTTACAAAGAAAAATATGGTTTCGATGAACTTGCAAAAATTGGCGAAGAATCGATTAAAGGTATGAAAACTAGGTTCACCGGAAAGCATAGTGTTTTCTCAAAATCCATTACTGAATCATTATATGACCGTGAAAGAATTGTCGATGAGTGGGTAAAAAACATACTTCTACCATCATGCATTGTTCTTCGTATTGCCGGAGAAGATTTGCACAACAACTTTGTTGAGAAATGTAGGCGGAATTTTGATTTATTCTTGGATCAGACCTTGACTGCAGAGGATTTTGAAAAACGATTAAATATTGACTTGAAAAAATTCGGTGGTGAAGAAGAAGAATTAATTATGCCTATTCGGGAATCCATTGCCAGTTCAATAAGATTCCTTGAAATAGCAAGAATAGA
>JAGMDP010000212.1 GCA_023128635.1 Candidatus Heimdallarchaeota archaeon
ACTGCTTATAATCTAGCAATAGCGGAAAAATATGGCTACAATAAAATCATTAGTCTCTGTGGTGGGTGCTCTGGAAATTTAAGAAGAGGAAATCAAATTCTTTCAGAAGATAAAGAAAAGCTCAAACTTGTGAACAAATACTTGGCAAAAGTTTCACTAGTTTACTCTGGAGATATAATAATTGAGCATCTCTCTGAATTTCTTTTAAAGAAACAAATCCAGACAAGAATAGAATCTTTGAGAAATCCTAAACAAATACAGAACTTGCGATTCCTAAAAATTGCAACACAAGTACCTTGTCAAGTTATACGACCTGCAAAATACTCCCCTTCTTCTTCAAGAGGTACTGATTTGTTAAGAGATCTATTATCCATTACATCAGTAACTGCAATCAAATATCCATTTGAATCATTTTGTTGTGGTTCTTCTATGCTGCTATATGATGAAGAATTAGCATATGAAATAGCTAAAAAAAGAATTAATTCATTATTTAATCATCAAGTTGATGCATTAGTAATGGGTTGCGGTAACTGTAGTATGAATTATACCGTACATCAAAGTGAGTACTCAGAGAGGTATTTACCTATATTCTTTTTTTCTGAAATTTTAGATTATGCATTAGGCACATCATATGATGAAATTGATGAAATAATAGAGAGAAAAAAAGCGAAAGACAAATCTATGCCTTAGCACCTTTTTTTGTTCTCTTAGTTTTTACTATAGCTTCTTTTTCTTTAGAGAATATTTTCACTCGAGCAAACAATAGTGGCATTAATAAGACTGCTATGACAATAAGTATCGAATACCGGATAAACCTAATTAGATAATCAACTGAATACCTAGCCATAAATGCTAATCCTGTGGTATCAATTA
The DNA here is from genome assembly GCA_023128635.1 of Candidatus Heimdallarchaeota archaeon. The sequence continues at coordinate 874 of JAGMDP010000212.1, forward strand.
GTTTGAATAGCACTGAAAAACCAAAGTAAGTACCAAGTAAAATGACTAATCCAACAATTACTCGTAGAAGTTTGGATAACCAAGTAATATTGTCATTTTTCATCTTGACAAATTTTGCTTCTACCCAAACTAAAATTGGTATGAACATTAACGCTGAGACTATATGAGCAGTATTATCTTCTATGACCATATTTGTGGGGTGATTTGGATCCCAATTACCAAATAATCCTTGAGTAAAGGTTACGATGAAAACAGCAATACCATATAATTCGCCTACAATAATCTTCATTCTATCAGACCAACTTTCAATTATCCTAAGAATATATGGCACTATGAAATATAATGCAGCTAATATCGCCGCACCAACGAGAAATCCAATTATAACATCGCCAATATAATGAACCCCTAAAACGATTCGTGAAAGACAAATCAACAAAACCAAAATTGGGGTTACAATATATAACCAGATTTTCCTAAAGTAAAGCATAATCCAACCATATACCGCAGTTGAATTTTGAGCATGACCAGAAGGAGTACTGTACCCCTCTATATCATCGGGGATCCGAATATTATTTGTAGGTCTGGGTTTCTGAATTAAGGTTTTTAAGAAGAAATTCAGAAAGACAGATGTTAACAAGATATACATTGCTATTGTTGCTTCTTTCTTTTTGTAAATCCAGAATCCTACCGCTAAGATAACAATGTAGACTATAGCATCTCCTAAGAATGTAATTCCTTGAAAAATTGTTATAAGCCAATCAGGGAAAACACTCTGAAATATTTCATTTATTACTTGACCAAAAAACCAACCCATCTATGGCACCTTTATTTTTTCATTTACCAATGGTGTTAATACACGGTCTTACAAAAGTTTTTTCTGTAAAAAGTAAAACAAATGAATCAGAGCTTCTGTTTTTCGTATTCTTCTACAATAACTTCGAAGATAATTTGTGGGTCAGATTCCACTTTGAATTTTCGTTTAAAATACTTGCAAATGTTATTTATGTCTCGAAAAAGTAATTCCCCAGCATTAACATGTTCAGCAGATTCGTATTGTGGAAAATCAATTATCAGAAAATCTTCTTTTGGAGTGATTAAGACATTATATTCCGAAAGATCTCCATGAATAATTTTTCCTTTAACAAATAACTTTCTAATTTCGGAAATTATTCCATTAAAAATTTTCAAAGGATTTTTCAATCCAATATTCACTAGTTCTGTTCCTTCGAAAAACTCCATAATTACTATGTGCCGGTTACCATCAATAGCTTTCGGAGCTTTTAGTTTTATTTTGTTGGCGATTTTTATTCCAAGTAGTTCTCTTTCTGCTGATAATCTTGACTTATATAACCAATTAATGTGCCCTTTTGAACCAAGATATCCTCTAAGTTTTTTACTTCTTTGAAAACTGGGTCGACCAACTCGATGGATTTTTGCAACCAAAGTCTTTTGTTCTTCATCAAAAGCAAGAAAAACATCGGATTCTTTTCCTTTTCCTAATTCTCTACCTATTGCAATAATTGTATCTCTTTCTGATAATGCTCGAAATGCTAGAACATCATAACCGTGATGTGTCAATTGATAACCTGTAAATTGCCCTTTCCAACGGAAAAGAAGATTCTTGTAATGAAGATTATCCAATCTTCTATTGACTTGATCGGGTGTGAGCTTGCTAAATTCAACCATAGAATCCACTGAAACATATTCAGCTGTCCGCATACCCACTTCTACAGCTGTTAATAACCGGAAATCATTCTTCTCTAATTCAAGTAGATACTCAGCTGCTTTTGACATCGAATCATCACATATTTTACTGAATGTTTTCTTTAAATCAAATTATCTATTTATGAACTAAATCCATCCATTGTTTTAAGTAATTTGTTCTTCCTCGCCTTTAATAAAAAAGGTTTTATATCATTCAACACTTGTTTTTCATAAAACAATCATTAAAAAATTCACAGAAACTTTTATTTATTGTATTAAGTGTAGTAGTACTCCGAACTTCATATTGGAAGAGGTATTGACATGTCAAAAGAAACTTTAGATGTAGAGAGTGACGATATCAACCTAGTCGCAAAAGCCCTTTCATCCAAAACACGGGTGCGAATTCTTAGGCTGACCTCTGAAAAGGATATTGACGTAAGCCGTATTGCGGGTTTATTAAATCAAACAGAAGCAAATGTTAGTGCACAAATAAAAATTCTTGAAAATGCAAAACTTTTGGTGTCCCGTTATGAACCGGGAATGCATGGTGTTCGAAAGATTTGCAGTACAAAAGTTGGTACAGTAATTTTCAAGATATAATTTTCCCAATTTCTTTTTGTAATTTTCTATTCTATTTTTCAAATGGTACTAGGTTTTGAGTCTTTCCTTCTTCCTTTCTATTGCTGCTTCTATGAAGCCTCTGAATAAGGGATTTGGGTTCCATGGGAGTGAGGTGAATTCAGGATGAAATTGTGATGCTTGGAAGAATCTATGTCCTGGTAACTCAAAAATCTCCATTCTTCGCCCATCTTCAGATGTACCCGCAAAAACGAGACCTTTTTTCTCAATTCGCTCTATGAAATCCGGATTCACTTCGAATCTATGTCTATGCCTTTCTACAATTAGATCCTTTTTGTAAAGTCTATGGGTGTTTGTCCCCTTCTTAATTAGTACTTTCAAACCACCTAATCTCATAGTTCCCCCTAAATTTGTAACTCCTTTTTGTTCTGGTAAAAGATCAATAACTAAATTCTTGGATTTTACTTCACCATTCATTGTGAATTCATAACTAGAAGCATTTTTAACACCAACTACATTTCTTGAAAATTCTACAGTAGCTAATTGAAATCCAAAACACAATCCTAAGAAAGGAATATTATTCTCACGTGCATGACAGATCATCGTGATTTTTCCTTCGGTACCTCTGTAACCGAACCCACCAGGGACTAATAAACCATCATATTCATTCATTACTTTAACTTTGTTTTTGTC
>JAGMDP010000213.1 GCA_023128635.1 Candidatus Heimdallarchaeota archaeon
ATGCCTCAGCAACTTCCTTGAAACGTGTTTCTGCTTTTTCATCTCCGGGATTTGCATCAGGATGATTTTTACGAGCCAATTTCCTATAAGCTTTTTTAATTTCATCATCTGTGGCGCTTCTTTGTATTCCTAATACCTCATAAGGATCTTTTTTCGAGCTACTCATTGTGACCACCATGAAATTAATTTAATATATTTTTCCTGTTTTTTAAAGTATTTAATTTGAGTGATTCAAGCAAGTATAAATAACTTTCACATTTCTAAATCTACTTTCTATTTAAACTACTGATTTTTCTTATATTACTTGGTTTATATTTTGAATAAAATGACTTTGTTCTATTTTTAATTCTTGCTAAATTTCGCAAAAGTCAAATAATCTATCATTTTGAATTAAGAGGTTATAGAAATTTTAAATAATTAGTGAAAATTGAAATCTTGTATCTCAGTTAAAAAAGTTAATCAGGAGAAATGACGCCCTTGGGACAAACAGTTATTGAAAAAATATTTTCAGCTCATTCGAAAGATGAAGTTAAACCTGGCAATATTATCTGGCTAGATCTAGATGTGAGAAGCGCGAGGGATTTTGCAGGCGCAAATGTTGTTGGTAATTTAAAGAAACATTATGGTGATCAAGAGAAATTTGAAGATAAAGAAAAAACCGTTTTTACTTTTGATTGTGTAGTTCCTGCAAATAACTTAGGTTATGCCGAAAATCAACAAATCATTCGTTTTTTTGCTAGAGAAGAAGGCATTAGACTTTTTGATTCCGAATGGGGAATTGGTTCTCATGTTTTAATTGAGGAAGGTTATAGTGTCCCAGGTTCTACAGTTGTTGGTACAGATAGCCATCTCAACATTATGGGAAGTGTTGGCTCTTTTGGTCAAGGTATGGGTGATCAAGATATTGCTTTTGGTATGAAAGCAGGTAAAACTTGGTTTGAAGTTCCTCCCACAATGAAAGTTATTATCGAAGGAGAAATAAAAGCTCCCTGTTCTGCAAAAGATTTAACCTTAGCAATAATCAAGAAATTGACTTTAAAAGGCGCTCTTGGGAGAGCCATAGAATTTGAAGGAAAAGCTATTGATAAACTCTCTTTTGCTGGTAGAATAACATTAGCTTCAATGGTCACAGAAATGGGGGGAATAGTTGGTTTTATTCCACCGAATCAAGAAATAATTGATTATTTCAAGACTAGAGCCAGAAGTAAGTTTACTCCTTATTATGCTGATGAAGATGCAAAATACGTTGAAGAAGTTGTAATTGATATTAATGATTTGAAACCACTTATTGCTGTTCCATTTAAACCTGATGATGTCGTGGAAGTCGAATCATTAGAAAAAGATAACATTCACGTAGATTCCGCTTTTCTTGGTAGCTGCACAAATGGTCGTTATGAGGATATGAAAATAGCTGTTGATATGTTGAAAGGAAAACAAGTTGCTGAACATACTGTCATGAAAATTGTTCCAGCAACAAGAACCGTACTTGGTGATATGATCAAGAATGGTGATTTACAAACGTTATTCGATGCAAGAGCACTTGTTAGCAATCCAGGTTGTGCTGGATGCGCTTCTGGTCAAATTGGAATGACTGGAAAAGGTGAAGTGCAAGTTTCTACAGGTAACCGGAATTTCAAAGGGAAACAAGGAGCTGGTTTAACTTATCTCTGCAGTCCTGCAACTGTAACTGCTGCAGCCCTTACTGGTAAGATTGTCAGTCCGGTTAACCTTTGATTTGGAGGAGAAAAAAATGAAGAAATCTGTAATTCTAAAAGGTAGAGCATTAGTAATAAGAAATAAGAAAAGCGAACCAATTGATGATATTGATACTGATATGATTTTTCACAATAAGTATCTCCACATTACTGATATCAATGAAATGGGTCAATACGCATTTGATAATCTTGATGAATGGAAGGATTTTGCTAAGAAAGCAAAGAAAGGAGATATCTTAGTACTAGGGGCGAATTTTGGTTCTGGCTCATCGAGGCAACAAGCGGTTGATTGTTTTTCCGCACTAGGTGTCCAAGCACTAATTGCAAAATCATACGGTGCAATTTACAAACGTAATGCAATAAATGCCGGTATGCCAATATTAGAAGCTGATGTGATTGATGAGATCAAATTTATCGAAAATGAAGATGAGATCGAAGTTAATCTCGAAACAGGTTTGATAAAAAATCTCACGAAAAATAAAGAATACAAGGCAAAAGGCATGTCAAATGTACAAATAGATATCTATCATTCAGGAAACCTGTTTGAGTATGCGAAAAATTTGAAATAACTTTTCAAAAAAATGTCCGCTTCAACAAGAAAGAAATAGTACTAGTGATAGAAGTTTAGTGAATGGAAAAATCTGGTGTTTGAATTTTGTCTGATTTAGAGAAAAAACTACAACTAATAGAAGATAGAATGAAAGAACGTCTTTCTTCTGATAAAGATGCAAAATTATTGCGAACACTTATGGAGACTTTAATTGATATAAGAGAAGCATTTGAGGAATTCAATCGCTTCTTCAAAATTGACATCAATATAGAGGAACTTGAAGCCTTCCAACCAAAAGAAATCGAATATTCAGGAGAATGGACAGATTCTTTGGTGAAAATCTGCGAAGTCTTAATAGATCTGTATAAACGAATCGATAAAAAAGATCTTGCAGAAAAATGGCAGAAAAAGCTTGTTGAATTAAAGGATCTTTCTGTCTAATTTCACTTTTTTCAGAATGGAATCAAAGATTAAGATGAATCTTTGTCATCAAGGGTACTTGAGAAAATTACTTCTTCTTGTTTACTAGTCATTTTTTGCTGTTCATCATCTAATTGTTGTTCTTCTTCAGTTTCTTTTGGTTTCTTTATCCAACCGAAGTAAAAACCTAAACCGAGAAAAACTAAGGCAATAATTAGTAGAGCAGCTAGTAATCCGGGATTATAAACAAGTAATTCTTGATCTATTACGTTATATTCAAAAGGTGGTAGAAAAACAAAAGCTCCAATCATTAAGTAACTTAAAACAGTTGCAAACATAATAAAGAAAGCAATTCCCCATCTATTCATACTAATTTTCAAATCAATATCTTCATCTGTTTTCTTCTCTTCAATTATTGGTTGTAGTGTGGTATCAGTATTCCCATTTTCTTTTGTTTCATCAGATGACATGTCTATCAAACCAATTTGATTTTCTTGCTTACACACAAATAATTCCTTTATTAAATCTTATATGGATTCTTTGAAAAGATATATTTTGTAATTAACACACAGAATTAACGTACTAAAAATGAGTGTGCTAGAGTGATTAAAAAGAAAATATTCAATAAAAAGCTAATCAGAATAATCGAAGATAGATACACAAACTGGGAACAAAAAGCTTCCTTAATTGAAAAGGTAATCACAGAAGAAGAAAATGGCGAGGAATTATTCAAAGATTTAATTATAAGTCATAAAAAATCAAAAATTCGTAAAGGAGCAGCTTCAATTCTTGGATATATGAAGAACTCTGAGATGCCTGGAGAACTAATCTCAAAAATAATAGATGAAAATGATTGGACTGTGAGATATGCTCTCTCAAAGTCTTGTGTAAAACAAATGGGAAAAGATGCTGTTGATAAATTAATGGTTGTATTTAATGAACGAATAAATACTATTGAGATGCCATTAAAACATAATCTTAAGTTAATCTTTGCAGAGACTCTTGGTTATTTGGAGATGAAAGAAGCTGAACCAATACTTACTGCAATGCTTCGGGATATTGGTAAAAATAGAGATCAGGAATCAATTGAATTAATTAGTCAAATCCTTTATTCTTTAGGTGAAGTGGGAGACAAATCAACTGTAGAGCTTTTAATCCATTATTCTGCAAATAATGTCTATACGACTAAAGGAATAAGAAGTAGTGCAGAGCATGCAATTGATAAAATAGCAAAACGATTGAAATTTTCATCCAAAAATGATTTGTTGGAAGCAATCAATAAAGAGTAAAAACTTTTTATAACTCAATAAGCAAACTTATTAAGAACTTTAATCTGGTAGAAAATATACTCGAAGTAATCGAGGTCATCTATTCCAAACATTACAACTATACTGAGGGAAATAATTGGCTATAAACAGTGTTTTATTGAAAGTTCGAATGAAATTATTTTTTTCGGGAATTTTATTCTTCTTACTGAATATTTTTCACATTGCATTAGCAAGTACTTCTGAAATTAATTTTGAAGATAATGATTTCTTTTATTTCAT
>JAGMDP010000214.1 GCA_023128635.1 Candidatus Heimdallarchaeota archaeon
GACGGAATTGTTAACATTTTTAGATATGGAATAAATTTCTATGCATTCATTGCATACTTGATAATAATATTGGAAATGATTCGATTAATAATAGCTGATGTACCTGTTGCTCAGGAAATTCTTGTGAGGATAGGATTTCTTCTGCTACTTATCATCGTAATATGGGCATTTACTCTCCTAAATCGACTCCTTCTTAATTATTCCCGAAGGCAATCAGAGTTAATGGCTGATTATTATGCTGCTCAAAAAATTGGCAGAAATCATATTATAAATGCTCTCATTTTATTAGGTCAAAGATTAGATGTAATATCTGCATTTGGAACAGAGTTTAGGTGGTTAGGTAGTCGAGAAAGTAAGAAAGATGTTTCTAGAGAATTTCTACAAGGATTAAAGGATTTACCACCAGAAGAATTATCAAAAGAAATCTCTCGAGAAAAAGCTGTCCACATCTATGTGCAACAAAGATTGAAAAACTTGAAAGAAGAGCTCTATGTTCCTTTAACAGATGAACAAATCAGGGATCTAACTGTAGAAGCTAGTAAAAAACTACTAAATTTAAGAGAAGAGCAACTTGAAAAAGGATTACTGAAGGATAGGAAAATAGCTTCTGAGCTAAGTAAATTAACAATTGATTGGTTTCTCATAGACAAGGACAAAGACCTTTACCTAAAGGATGAAGAAGTGGATAATTTAGTAAAAGAGATTATTGGAAATCCCAATAAAGAATTATTCGAACATGATTTGTTCCCAAGAAGAGCCATATTGGTTAGAGATCATCCTTCAATGAAAGACCGGATAATTTTCTTATATTATGCAATACCAAAGGATACTTCTTCTTAGTATTCTTTCTTTGGAATACTTTCAGTTTACTCTTTACATTTTCATTAAATATCTTTTTCTGGATATTTAGTTTGGGATTATTGACATGAAAGCAAGAAATGCTTTTTTGGAAGTTAATTAAAATGGCTAGCAAAACGCAACAGAAAAGTTTCGAATTATCAAAAGTTTCCCTTAAAATTGTCACGGAACTGGATACATATTGTACTGATTGTCTATATGATTGGTGTTCGAAAAGGAATAAAGTGATTTTTTGCACTATGAAATCCAAGGGATTATTTGAGTGTAGATCTTGCATATTGATAATGCTAGGAACATATGAGAGAGAATATGTTGGTTCAAGCGCCAAAACATTGAGAAACACAAAAGATCAAATTTTGACAACCAACTAATTCTCTTTGTTTATATACCATTTAATTTTGATCATTATTTTTCACCGACAAAAATTTTTGCCGTTTTCCAAATGGTTTTAAAATTAGTAACCATAATAAACTAAGAGAATTATTCGCGGAGATTACCCTTGGAAATATCTGTTCAGCTTTACTATTGGCACGAAGTAATGGGTCCATTGCAATTGTACTCAAATGGTCTATTGGAAATAAGTGAAGAAGATCTAATGATGCTCTTCAGTACTATTGAGCCTTATTCTTGTTCAGCCGAATCATCAATCTTAGGACCAAAGTACTATAACAAGCAAATTATAATGACTTATAACAGGAGTGTCTGTGATCCTGATGCAAATGATGAAAGATTAAGACTTATGGGAACTGATATTTGGTGTTTAATCTCCTGTAAAGAAGAATTCGAACTAGTTTTGTTGAGTATAATAGAAATAGTAAAAATAATTCTTGATATTGAATTTGAATCAATAGAAGAAATTAGTCAACTAGATGCTGCTTTAGGTGAGAGAGCAACTCAAGCAATAAAAGCTGCTTATTCTAGATAATTGAGAACACATTATTCTTCCTGTAATAAGATTAATCAAAATTAATATAACGTTCAAATTTATTTTAATGAAATACAGAAAGATAGTCAATTATATGTGAAAACATTTTTGACTAGAAGTTACTGATCTGAATTTTCATTGTAGAAGAATAATGATCAGTAAATAATTAAAAAGAAATCTTAATTGAAAGATTCGGTGAAAAATTTGTTTGATATACTTCGATATGGACTTGATGTTGGCGAAAAACTTGGTGCTGACAATATCGAAGCACGTTATGATGATTTACAGCTACGAACACTAATTAAGGAAAACCAAAAAATCAAAGAAACTAATATTAATCGACGTAGTGGACTCGGTGTTACTGCTTATTACAAAGGAGTTTCAGGATTTTCATATACTGCAAATCTAGAGAAAAAAGCTGTAAAAGAATGTGTTGAAAGTGCATTCGGCATTGCAAAAGCATCCTCAAGTATAGCCAAACTAAAACTTGATATTGAGAAAAGAGAAAAACCATCCAAGGTTCATGATCTAAAATTACCGGTGAAAAAACATCCTAAGGATTTTGATCTAGGGTATAAAATAGATTTAATGGATCGCATTGAAACTGCTGCTCTAGCTGATGTCGATTGGATTAAATCTTCAATGGCTTTATATGGTGAATTTTACGGTAGTAAATACTTCATGAATTCGGATGGAGATGAAATTTCTTGGGAGCCTTTAGTAATTGATTTACGAGTAAGACTTACAGCTCCTGCAACAACTGGCGATTCACTTGTTAGAAGTGTAAATGGTCTAGGAGGATCTAAAGGGTTAGAACTTTTCGATAAAAAAGAAAATACCCCTGAATACTTAGGCAAGAAATCTCTAGAATGGGCTAAAGAGCAAAGAGATGCAAAAGCTGCCCCAGCCGGCAAATTTAGAGCTTTGTGTGATCATCGTCTAAGTGGTGTTTTAGCACATGAATCCTTTGGACATTGCACTGAAGCTGATGCAGTTCTAACAAATAGTACTGTTCTCAAAGGACAACTTGGTAAAAAAATTGGTACAGATATTGTAACAATTTATGATGAGGGTACACCTGATCAAAAATACAATGGATTTTGGTTGCCTTTTGATGACGAAGGCACACCTACAACAAAAACCGTTCTTGTTGAAAACGGTATTTTGAAAGGATATCTTCACAATCGAGCTTCTGCAAAATACTTGAATGGCGATCTTACAGGGAATGCGAGAGCAATACACTATCGCTTCAATCCAATACCAAGAATGAAAAACACTTACTTCAAACCTGGAGATCTTACCGAAGAAGAAGCAATTGAACAACTCAAAGAAGGAATTTATGCTATTCAAACTTCAGGTGGACAAGTAAACCCCACTCAAGGTACATTCTTGTTTAAAGCTGTTCGAGGATACTGGGTTGAAAATGGTGAAATTAAATATCCAATTAAGGATGTCACAATAAAAGGAGAGCTATTGGCTCTTTTGAATAATGTAGAAGGATTAACCAATGAACTTCAGATAAGTTCAGGTTATTTTGGTGGCTGCGGAAAAGGTCAACAATTTCCATTACCAACAGGTCTTGGATCTCCAATGATTTTATTCTCAGAAGCAATGTTTGGAGGAGAACAATAAATGAGCTTTGACACGTTAAAAGATGATTTATTATCTTTGACAGATTCTGGTTTGAAATATGCTAAAAGCAAAGGAGCAGAACAAGCAGAGATTTTTGTTAGTAGTCAAAAATCAATCAATGTAACAAATCAATCAGGTATGATCAATGCTATTGATGGACGAAATGAGGGTATTGGTGTACGAATTGCACAAGGTAAGAGACTCGGATTTGCTGCAATGAGTAGTTTAACAGAAAAAGCACTAAAGTATGCTATAAATGAAGCTTTAAGCGTTGCGAAATCAGTTAAACAAGATAATGAAGGATTCGAGAAATTTGCTGATAAAATGAAACCTGCAAAAGATGGGATTATTGACCCAAAAATCGTATCATTATCTACAGAGGATATAGTAAATAACACAAATAAATCCTTCAAAGAATCTCAAGAATTTGATCCAAGAATTATTTCAGCGACTGCTCAAACAACCTCAACATATGGTGGATATGCAATAGCCAATTCTGAAGGAACTGCTGGCTCAACAAGCTACACTGCATACATTTTGGTTAATTTTGTAACTGCTATGGAAGGGCAACAACGCAAAAGTGCTTTTGATTTCTCAGTAACACGAAATGTTCCAGAA
>JAGMDP010000215.1 GCA_023128635.1 Candidatus Heimdallarchaeota archaeon
CACTTGGTTTTACAGGTGTTCTACCAACAGTATGGAATCAAATTGTTATGTCAAGTTATTGGCAAACATCTCTAGCAAATTCGGTTAATGGTCGTCAAGTTGTTGAAAAAAATAGTTACTTCATGGATAAACTTGGTGATAAAGTAGGAATCCAGGATTTAACAATAACCGACGATGGTCAATTACCAGATGGCTTGAATACCTCAGAGATTGACTATGAAGGCGTTCCAAGACAAACAACAAATATCATTGAAAAAGGCGTTCTTCGATCTTTCTTGTATGATAGTTATTATGGACGACTTGGTAAAGCTAAAAGTACTGGAAATGCAAATCGAGGTCAGGATTACGAAAGCACACCAGGCATATCACCAACTACAATCGTCGTTCAACCAGGCACAAAAAGCTTTAAAGAAATAATTTCTGGAATCGATAAAGGTGTTTACATCATGGATTCAGTTATGGGTATGGTACATTCAAACGTAATCTCAGGAGATTTTTCAGTTGTAGCAACATCTGCTTACTTAATTGAGAATGGTGAAATTACACATCCATTGAACCCTATCACAGTCGCAGGTAACTTCTACAAAAGCTACCAAAACATCCGAAACATTGGTTCTGATTCGAAATTACTTCCTGCTGTGAAGACACCAACAATTGCATTCGATGGTTTTACAGTTAACGGCTAAAAATAATCCTCGGTAAAACCGAGGTATCTTCTTATTTTTTTTATCGTACACCTTTGCATTTTGGACATTTTTTCTTATTTTTCTTCAAGTGTTCCAAGCAAAAAGGACAGATATTTATGAAATAGAAATCTTCTTCATCTAATCCCTTTTCTCTCATCTTCTCTGCAAAAGCAGCTCTATGACCTTCAAGAATCTCTAATTCTATTTTTCTTTTCTTATTTACTTTAGTAAAGATAATACTAAGTATGACAACCCACGATGAGAAGTAAGGGAAACCAGTACACATGAATCCAACAAATCTTTTAAAGTGCCTGGACCATCCCAATGTTTGAGAAGAATCTACTAGTTCTATTGAAAGATTAAGATTACTTGAAGATGTTAAGCTTACTATTTGAACTTGGTAATCAATAAGGAAACCTAGTCTATTATTATAGATTGCGCTAAAATTTCCAATAACTCTCTCATTGTAGATTGTAAAATCCTCAGCAAAATCATCACAAAAATCGTGGTAGAAAATACAAACTTCTCGAGTAGCAATTCCATAACGAAACCTTCTATGGTAAGTAAAATTACTATTAACCGGATTCTCAACGTAGTAAATATCATTCAGTAAATTGTACTCTCCATTCACAAACCTAAGACAATTCTCAGTCCGGTTTAATGGAATAAAACATAAGTTTGGTATAATTTCTTGTAATGATGGGATACTAAAGATCGTGTCAACAGTACCAAGTGGAAGATTCTGTACTGTTAAATCAGGATTCATCCAATCTGATACGAAATCACCATAAGTATCATTGTATTGATACCAAATACGTTCATTGTCAATAATTCTGTCTAAAATAAGATGACTTACTGTTTTCATATTAGTTGAAGGATCAAAGGTATTATTATAAGAAACATTCCAAGTAAACCAATCATAATCCTCAAAATCACCAATAGATGATGCTGAATGAATAATTATTGAGTGATCTGTCACAAATACAAGGGATAATAACATAAACAAAACAAATAATCCTCCCTTCTTCTTTGAATTCATTTTCTCAATAACTCCAAATTATGATCTTTTAACCCCACATGATTATTATCTCGTTAATACAATAAACCTACATTTTTAAGTAAATGGTAGTTTTTGAAAAAAAGAAAAAAA
>JAGMDP010000216.1 GCA_023128635.1 Candidatus Heimdallarchaeota archaeon
GTAGGGGATTCAGTGATAACTAATTCTGGATCATTTGGACAATTACAATTTTTAGTCATAATTAAAAGTCTCCCAAGATATTTTTTCTGGTGGTTTTCCAGCTCTTTCATTTTCACGTTTTATTTTTAACATATCAACAAATGCTTCCAATCTTGTTTGATAGCCTGTTTCGCCGGTTTGCTCATCTACAACCATTGGAAGAACAGGCATTCCAGTATCATGTGAAACAACAGGAATGACAGCTTGAGCACTTAATTCAGGCATGCAACTAAACGGCCAAATGTGGACCATACCATCCCAACCTAATTCCCGCAACAAAATTGTTGCTCCGATACTTTCCTGTCCATCCCCACCGCAGTATTCTTGAATATAAGGTCGTGCTTTTTCTCTATAAACCTTATAGTATTCTTTTACAAAAGGATTAAATTTCGCAGGGATGTCTGTGAATTTCTTTAATGATACAGTATTTCGACAAATGACTCCTAAATCATTCAATCGACGATACAAATGCAAGTGAAGCATTGGTTCTAGAACAACATAGATTTCACCGATAACACCGATCTTCAAGGGATCAGCATCTTCATCAATGGGAATTTTCTCTTCAAAGATTTTTGGTATTTCTTTGTGGTATTTTTTGATTTCTCGAACTCGATGAATGCTGAATAATTTATCATAAACTTCATTTGCAACCTTATCAGTCTGACCTTTCTCTATTTCTACTCCTCGATAAAAATTAATCAAATTCTCGGTTAAGTCGAGAGAATAATTTTTTACCCAAATCTTACGTATAGCTGCTACTGTTTGCAAAAAAGTAAAACCATTACTAACCGATTTGAAATCCTTTAACATGTCAATGGGTAAATGATAATCAATATTAGAAAATTTAGCGCTAAACCCAAGATCTTCGATTATTACTCTTTGAACTGGACCGTAACAACTTGCACGACAAGTTCCAATTCCTCCAATCTGAAAAGCATGATTAGCTCCTTTTTCCAAGCTTTCAATGAGTGATCCTAAACTTAATTTGAAGGGAGTGCACATCCATTCAGGGGAATGCTCTGATCCAATATCGAGAGTTCTTTTGTTAGGAACTGAAGGAGCAACAATTCGTTCCTCTGGAACTTCTAATACTTGAAAAACAGCTTTAAAGAGTCTTGTTAGAGGACCAAAATGGGGGTAAGTAACTATAGACATATTTTCTTTCTACTCCTTCAAAATATTATAAATTCAGATTTCTCCTTTTCAGTATCAGAGATAGTTCCGGTACTTTTCTTCATTCTAAGAATATCACTAAATGCTTCTAATCTAGTTTGGAAGCCTGCTTCACCAGTATGGGCATCAAGTGTAAGAATAGCTAGTGGGGTTTCTGCTTGTATTTTCTTGGCAAATTGTTTTGCATATTCTGTTGTGACTGAGACAGGACCACAGATGAAATTTACAAGCATTAATATTCCATCTATCGAGTTTGTCTCAAGAAAATGCATTGCTGTTCCAACTATTTCGTGTTCAAACTCAAAGTAAAGATAATCATTCCTTCCTACAAATTGCCTTTCTAATTCTTTTTTAGGTAGTTTTTCTGGTTCAGGGAATTCTAGACCATAATCCCTCATGGATAATCGAAGGAGTTGTCTCTTAATGAGATTTCTTGGCATTTGTTCAGAGGTAACAATGTCAATCCCTAGTTCCTGAAGTTTCTTACGAACATCTAGAGAAGCAAAACTATCGTTAATAACGTAGGAATGACCGACGAGTGCTACTTTCAGTATTTCATCTCCATTAGTATTCAAAGGAGGATCATTCAGCATGATTTCTGATCGTTCCCATTTCTTTAGAACATCTTCACTTTTTACGAGTTCTCTCTTTGATTTTCTATGATCTCTCAGCGATTTAAGAGCAGCATAGATTATACGTAGAGGATTTTTTGTGAATTTAAAACCAATATTAAAGATAATTCCAACAAGACGCCAAAAACCATGTTTTTCTCGAGAAGAACTATAATACGGACCAATAATTGGTGGAAGATTCTCCTTGGTGTGTTGAAGGACATCTGCAAGAGCAACGAACTTTGGACAGCCAACTTCTTGTCTATTTCGACTTGCAAATCTGGGAACAAATATATAATCTAGATCTTCGTTTTCTAAATTTAATACATGACCATGGTAAAGCTTGGTAGAATAACATTCATCATCAAGAGTTTCTAACACGCCATCTTCCTTGATTTTCTTATTTGAATTAGATGAAAGAACTACTTCAGCACCTAGACCTTCAAAAAAACTAATCCACATGGCATCAAAGTAATAGTAAAGTAACGCTCGCGGAATACCCACTCTTTTTTTACGTCTTCCACGATGACCATTATTACCTTTTTCACTCAAGGAACAAATCTCCTGTTATATAATGCAGAAATTTCGATTTAAACGTATAAAACGAAATATTGCCACTTTTGTATAAATGTTTTCTTTACATTCAAGAACTAGCAATCACTTCACATTAAAAGGTATCTTTTTTTTACTTTTACAAAAACAAGGATTCTTAAAGTTTTAAAAATACAAAAAAATAAAACGAAATGGATTTCCTAATCCACACTCGTCAACTTTGTAGAAGGTTCGGCATCAAAAAGATCATCTGTTTCTAACTTCAATTCTTTATCTTCAATCGATAGTTCTTCTTCTTCATCTTCTATGGGTATAATTCCTTTTTCTACATGTCTCATAGATGTGAATAACCATGAGATAGCTAGAAAGACTATACCTAGGACAGTTGCACCAATGAAGATGTACTTTATTGATAGAGCTTCAGCTACCTCTTGAGCAACATTCTTCGAAAGTCTTCTTGCAATAGCATCTGTTATCACGCCACTCAAGATCATGCCTAGAGGAGCAGTGAACTGTGCTATAGCGATTCTAACTGACATCACTCTACCGAGCTTCTCTTTTGGAACTACTGATTGCCAAATGGTTTGACTTGAGATATTGGCCATAGGCAAACCGAACCCAATAATCAGAAAACCAATTCCTATAAACCAGAACCATTGTTCAGGAGCAAAAGTTAGGAATAGGAAACCGGAATACATGCACATAAGACCAATTATGACACCCAGCACTTTTTTCTTGAATCCTTTCCAGATTATAAATAAAATTGACCCGACAATCATTCCTGCTTGATTAAATGCTAGAACAGAAGCTAAATTCGTTTCCGTTCCTGCATGCGTTGAATAAATGAAAAGATTGAGCAATGTAAATAATGGCATAATAAAGAAATTAGCTCCTGTGAATGCACTTAGAAGTGGAAGCAATCCCTTTTTCTCTTTAATGAAGACAAATCCTTCTTTGAAATCTTCAAAAAACTTTTTCTTTTCCTTTGACTCCACTTTCTCTTTGATAAGCTTTGGAATTTTAATGAAGATTAAAGGAATAACTGCAACTGAGAATGATGCAGCATCTATCCATAGAATATGCTGAATTGCTATGAATTTATACAAGAAGGCTGCTATGATCGGACCAATAAGGAAAATAATACTGTTAAAGAAATAATCAATACTATTTATTCTTCCAAGATGTTTTCGAGGAACCATTATTGGGATTAATGACATAACTGCTGGTTGGTGAAATGCTTGAAACACTCCTCTAATGGCTAAGAAAATCAATAAAATAGGGATAGAAACAAAGCCATACATGAATAGAAAAAGCAAGACGACAGTCACTGCTGCTTGTAGAAAATCAACAGTACCAATTAACGCTTTTCTGTTCCACCTGTCGACGAATACACCTGCAATTGGTGTCAAAATGATCGTTGGGATAAAACCAACAAACATTGCTAATGATAATAACAGGGGACTTCCTGTTTCGACCGTTATCCACCAAGTTAATACAAATTGTATAATACTTGAGCCCAATATCGATACTAGCTGTCCTGACCAGAAAAACATGAAGCCTTTCATATTCGTTTGTATTTCCGGTTGCTTTGTTTCTGTTTCCAACATTTCAATCACAAGAGGCAATTTTCTCTGAAAATGGAGAAACGTTTCTCCCAATCCATATATTAATATTTCTGTTAACAAAGAAATGAGTAGGCATAATAGGAGAAAAATTTTTGAATAATTATTAAGGACTGTACACTAGCAGGTGAAGAAAGTGGATTATCAAGATATAATAACATATGAAGAAGAAGCAATAATGTTATTGTATGACAAAGAATCCTGGGAAATTTTGGAAGATCCGCGATACGATGCTATTTTCATAGTTTTACGAAAAGGACCTATGACTGTAAGAGATTTGGAAAGGGAATATAACCTATTTGTTGCAAAAAAGATTGATAAGATGCCTTTAGAACAAAAAGAGAAAAAAGAGCTCAAAGAGAAGACAAAGAGAAAAGGAAAAACACTTTACAAGTATCTCGATATTTTAGAAAAAAAAGGTCTAATAAAACAAGTTGGTAAAAGAGTGAAAATGGGTCAAACAGCTTCTGAAACAATTTATGGTCGATCAGCTAAACTCTACTTAATGTCTGACAAACAAAAAATAGAATTGAAAAGGGATGAAGTTACTAGAATAATGCTAGTTCTAAGTAAAATTGTTAGTTTAGATAAAAAAGAACCAAAAGTATCAGTTGAGTGTTTCACTGAGTTTATGGGTAAGGTTTATTCATTACTGCAAGATGAAAGGCAACGAGTTTTTAGTGAATTTTCTGAAGAAATTACAGATATAGCTTCTGACATCCATTATAATGAATTAAATATGGTTGTACAAGGACTAGACTTCTATATCTTAATAACCCATGCAGCAGAACTAAGAAAAGAGCTTGAAAAGTGTTTCAAATAAAAGAATAAAAATGAACTGGTGTCGAGGGCGGGCTTTGATCCCGCGACCTCCTGATGTCCCATCAAATATGGCCCTAATGTTTGCGATCTGATTATGAGTCAGGCGCCCATTCTGGCGAATGAACACGCATGGACATCCGAAACCAGGCTAGGCTACCTCGACTCGTATACCTAGCTTATTTTGTTCTTTTCTTCATCTGTTTTAAGCATTTCTCTTTTTTCGATAAAAGCTCTTCTTTTTATTCTTGTGTTTCTTTTACTGTTTTATGCGATTAATATTTTAAACAGTAAGTCCTTACACCTTTGTGTATTAAATGGAGTAGTTGTTAAACGTGACTGAAAAAAAGGTTACTAAGGAAGAGTTATTAGAGAAAGCGAAAAAGCCTGCTGGGATTGCAATGAAACTCCATCCTTTTTATAAGGGGAAAATGCAAACCGTTCCTAAATGTTCTATCTGGGGATTTGATGCATTTAGTATTTGGTATACACCTGGAGTTGCAGCACCATGTTTGGCTATTAAAGAAAACAAAGAAGAAGTGTATAAACACACGAACAAAGGCAATTTTGTTGCTGTTGTTTCCAATGGAACAAGAGTATTAGGACTTGGAAATATAGGCCCAGAAGCCGGATATCCTGTCTTTGAAGGCAAAAGTCTTCTGTTTAAGTACCTTGGGGGTGTCGATGCAGTTGCTATTTGCCTTGACACAGAAGATCCTGATGAAATCATCAGAACTGTAAAAATTATGCAGCCCTCTTTTGGTGGGATAAACTTAGAGGACATTTCTAAACCTAATTGCTATAAAATCCTTGAAACTCTAAGAAATGATCCTGAAGTTACGATCCCTGTTTTTCATGATGATGCTCAGGGTACTGCTACAGTTGTCTTAGCGGGTGTTCTTGGTGCTCTGAAATTTGTTGGTAAAGAAATTGACCAAGTTAAGATCGCTATGCTTGGTGTTGGTTCTGCGAATACTCGAACTGCTTATCTTCTCATTGCTGCAAGTGTTGATCCTAAGAACATTGTAATGTGTGATTCCAAAAGCATAATTACCAAAGATCGACCAGATATTGTTGAACAGAAAGATTATGACACTTTCAAATATGATTTAGCTCAAAAAACCAATGGTGAAGGTTTATCTGGTGATTTTGGTGTTGCCTCTAAAGGTGCAGATGTCATTATTTCTGCTGCTAAATCCCAACCGGGCACTATCAAGAAAGAATGGATATCTCACATGGCCAAGGACTCTATTGTTTTTGCTTGTGCTAATCCCTTACCAGAGATCTGGCCTTGGGATGCAAGAGAAGCTGGAGCTAAAGTTATCGGAACTGGAAGAAGCGATTTTCCAAACCAAATTAACAACAGTTTAGGATTTCCAGCTATTTTCCGTGGAGCTCTCGATGTTCAAGCTAAAACTATCACTGACGAAATGTGTGTTGCTGCTGCTCTTGCTTTGACTGATATTGCAGTCAAGAATGGATTAACTAAGGATTACATTACTCCAAAAATGGATCAATGGGAAGTTTATCCCATTGAAGCTACTGCTGTTGGTATGAAAGCAATTGAACAAGGCATTGCTCGAGTCATCATGGAAGAAAAAGAACTTTATAAAATGGCTGAAGAGAAAATCAAGTACTCTCGAGATATGACTAAAATGCTCATGGATAAAGAATTTATCAAACCGAAACCTTAGATTCTTTATCTTCTCTTTTTTATTTTTCACTTCCAACAAAGATAATTAGTGATAGTATTTGTGTGACACCACTGATTATCCCAATTATTAACCAAGCATTCCTATTTGCTACCATTTCCAGACTATTGTGTAGACCAATGAAAGGTTCTATCATGAAATCCGTTGCGACTGCCAGCTGATACATAAACGTCCACTGATACGCTTCTGGCAAACCAAAAGCGAAAGATGTTACGAAATTCACCAGGAAGGGAATAATATAGAAGATGAATAGTGTTGGAACTATGGCTATTGAGCTTGCGAAGCCGAAAAAGTTTGCAATTATAACAAATAAAGTGGTTATCGATATTGCTAGAAATGCTCCCGCGGATATTAGAAAGAATGATTTTACTATGAGTAGGAATGTTAACGAGACTCCTGTCCAAATCCAGAGTATTAGATTAAAAACTATAATACCAAGTAGACCTGTTAATATGGTCCCCAGAAATGCAGTTATTGCATGAGCAATATAGAGATTAGATTTTCTTACTGGCAAGGCAAAATATCTCTTCATACTGTCATCGGCTACTTTTCCAAAACTATCTAATGTCAACATAATTCCTATCATTTGTAGGAGGAATTGTCCAATATTCACAAATCCTGCTGCACTGAATGCTCTAAATGCATCTACTCCAAAATCCAGTAATAACGCTTCATAATCGCTCGCTATTGAATTCAAGAATATTATTGCGGGAAGCAAAACAAAAGATAAAGCAATGAAGAATTTTAATGTTAGAATTATTCTTTTAAATTCGTATCTTACTATTTCACTTGTTTCCCTGATTTCTAGGAGAGGATTTCTTTCTGTGATTTGCATAAGTAAACGACTGAAAAAGTTCTTTTTTTGAGGTTTATGAGAATCTGTATCCATCACTAATCACCTAGGAAGATTCCTCCGTTTCCGCTTTAGTTCTTCTCTGTTCTACAAAGGGTCTAAATGAAAATACTGAGATTTTACTCTCTTGGAGTCGATTTACAATTGAGGTGCTAATTTGCAAAGCATCTTCTGATCGCACTAAGATTTTTCTACCCGAGAGCTCGAAATCTTCTTCTCCAATAACTTTTACAATTTCCTTTTTAGAGGGAGCATCTTGTGATAAGATAATTTCCATAGATTTGCACCGTTTAGAAATAACTTCTGTAATTGGTCCATCGACTATTATTTGGCCTCTATCCATGAGGATTAAACGATCACTCATTACTAAAGCATCCTGGATGTTATGTGTGGACATGATGACTGTTTTTGCTTTGTCTTTAACATAATCTTGTACTAATTGATAGACTTTCAATTTTCCTTGAACATCTATAAAGGCGACTGGTTCATCAAAGAGAATTATCTCAGGATCACCTATAATTGCTAATGAAAGACTAAATCTTTGTCTCATACCTGAGGACATTAATTTTGGTGGTAAGTCCCACCATTTTGCTAAGCCAATTAATTCTAGTAACCTATCAGTCTCTTGCTTTGCCGCTTTTCTGGAAAGACCTCTCAAAATTCCAAAATGAATTAAAGATTCCTTACAAGGGGTATTCAGATAGAAATTTAACTCAGAGGGCAAGTAACCTATGCTTTGTTTCACTCTTAGCGGGTTCCATCGAACATTATAATCTTTAATGTAGATTTGGCCCTGTGATGGTTTTGTTAAACCCATTATTGCTTTCATTAAAGTTGATTTCCCTGCACCATTTGGACCGAATAAACAAATTCTTTCACCTTTATTTATTGTGAAATCAATATCTCGTAATGAAGTCACTCTGGCTCGGGATATGTATCTTCCGAAAATTTTTGATACTTTCTCCACTCTAATAATTGGGCCCATTTTACTTCCTCATAATTTTTCTTAAGCTATAGAGTAATTGTATTTCGAAGTTAAAATTCTTCCTAGTTGTTAGGAAAGTCGGGTAATAATCTTTATTACATTTGTTTTGTTTTACTTGAAGTTAATAGAAACAATAAATACTAACAAGCTAGTAAGTATATTTGTGAATGTGAGTAATATCATGCTGGTTAGAAATAGAATTCCCATTAAAACAACCATTAAGGTTTCACTAATCATACTCTGTATTTTCTTTGTAGATTTAACCAGCAAATTTGTTGAGACAAATCCTATGACAGTTAATGCTCAAGAAGAAGAGGAGTTATTCCCATTTGTCGGGATGAAATTACTTTATGATATCACACAATCTACAGGCAGTATAATTGCTGCCTCAGGAACTTTGTCTATTGAATACCTGACAATGCTTGATGATACCCATATTTTTGGCGAATTCCATGTTGAAGTTGTTTCACCTTTAGATTTCTATAATGAAACCACAGGTGGAAGTGAAGACTTACTTACTCGACATTTGGATATCGTTACAGAAAACACCTATATTATCTGGTTGTTTTGGGATTACTTCTTCGACAGAACAGAAGAAATTGTTCCAACAATAATGTGGGTTTTCCCACAGGATCTCGAGTTTAATTCCACGGTAAAAATACAGAATTATACTTCTACCACAACAAGAAGTGAATCCATTTCAATATTAAACAAATATTATGAGGTTGTTGTGTTCAGGACTTATGGCAGCACTCTAAACATGACTTTGTTATATGGATATGCGAGACATGGTAGTAGTGATTGGTATGGAGTATTATTCTATATGGCTGGATATTTTATAGAACCTGTTACTGATAGGAGAATGGCTGTTTTCTTCAAGCTAAGGGAAACAAATGCTGAACTTCTTCCTCTTAAAGACATTAATCAAAATACAATCTTTAGTATTACAATTACGTTTTATGGAATTGTCATTGTAGGGACAATTATCTATAGATTGAGAAGAAGAAGGGAATTAGTTGGTGGGGAAATATAATACTTTAAAAAATCTAAAAGAAAATCCCATAAAAAGATTTAAAGATTATTAAAGAAAATTCGATTCTAGAACAGAACATAAACAGTGAGGAATAACGATGAGTAGCACTGAAATTTCCAAACCTAAGAAAACTGTACGATTCGCAGCCTGGAGAGAATACCCACTCGAAATCAAAATTATGGATCTCGCATCTCTCGCATGGTTAGCAGTTGGAATCCTTGAAATGATATTCTACTTAATTGGAACAGAATTAAATGAGCGAGTTTTTCCCATTGTATTCCTACCATTCTTCATGTTTGTGGTTACTATCTCGTTAAGGCTAAGACTACTTGACAAACCGGATACTTTAAGAAATACATTCATAGTGTGGGCAGTTATTTTTATTCTAATGGTCATAACTGTAATTTTAATATTAATCCTTTATCCACCATTTAGTGTTTAGTTTATTTTATTGGTGCTAATCACTTTTCTTAACCTAGAGAGCATAAGGTGGGATTTTATACCTCGCATCACAAATAGTTATTAAGAAGATATTTCCTATAAAAAACACTAGTGTGGGAAAAAGAGCTATTAGGTGTTAGGATTTGTTCCAGAAGAAATTAGAAGAATTACAATCAGTAACAAAGGAACATCTAGACAAATTAGAGTCTGCGGGTTATACTACTATTGAATCTCTTAGTTGGTTAAATCCTGAAGAATTATCTGAAAAAACCGGTATTGACTTTGAAATTGCTAAGACAATAATAACTGAAGCAATTTCTAATATAGATCAAAAACCTGTTTCTGCTGCGGATTTATTGTTAAAGGAAGAGAAGCGCTTAAAGATTACGACTGGTTCAACAGAATTAGATAAACTACTTGGAGGGGGCATTTTCACTGGAGAAATAACTGAAGTATCTGGTGAATTTGCAACTGGGAAGACCCAACTGTGTTTCCAATTATGTATTAATGTTCAATTACCTCCAGAACAAGGTGGTTTAGAGGGAGGAGTATATTATATTGATACTGAAGGAACATTTTCTTCTACAAGAATAGTACAAATGGCTCAGAGCAAAGGTTTAGACCCAAAGAAGCTTCTAAGAAATATTGCTGTAACCAGAACATACAATTC
>JAGMDP010000217.1 GCA_023128635.1 Candidatus Heimdallarchaeota archaeon
ATATAAAGGTTTTCACTAAAAAACAATTAAGTAATGAAGGAATTCAGCAAAATAATCCAAAATATTCTGACGATAAGGTTCTTTTGAAGTTAGAAAAACTGCTGCTTTTCTTGAGAAAAACTTGACATAAAAAAGTGAAATATGATTGTTTATTGTTAACAAGAGATCAGCCAATTTTTGGGAATCAAGTAAATTCTTTTCTTCTGATTTAATATTCAGGTGAATTTCTTCTATTAGCTCTTCATTAAATTTTGCAATATGTTCCTCAAATCTTTCATCATTAATAAGATCTGAAATTAAATAACGAATTTTTCTTTGAAAAAATCGAATGTACTCATCATGATTATTTTTAATTATTTCTTTGTGAGTTTCTTTTGTTAATCCTTTTTGTAAGATAGTTTGCAGAAATTCTTCTTCTATAATTTTGAAAACATTTTCTCTCATTTGATTCCAAACAGGGATGTTCTTAATTATTTCATATTCAGAGAAGAATTCAGCAGAAATGATATCTTGTGTCATCTTTTTCATTAAAGGATTATCTTGATCTTTTTGGATTGACAGAATTCTGTAAAGAACAGGGGATAATACATATTTTTTTTGTTCAGATGAATTCTCATTTTCAGCTTGTTCTTTCTTCAAAAGGATGCACCAATAGGATTCACAGTTTTAAATAATGAGTCTTAGTTAAAAGAAATAGTTACTTAGTATGTTAGCTTTGCTCCCTCGCTTATCTTAATAATATATGGTTCTCCACCTACTTTTTCAAGTGCTTTAGCAACTTCCTTTTCTTTCCCAGGAGCATAGGCAAGCATTGTTCCACCCCCTCCACTCCCATTTATTTTCCCTCCCAAAGCACCTGCATCTTTGGCTACTTGAATCATTTTTTCTATTTTCTCAGTTGATCTCATTAATCCATCACGCATTAATTCATGATGTTCATCAAGCATTTTCCCAATAATTTCTGGATTGGGATTTTCATTACTAAGAATTTTCAAGGCTTTTCGAGTTAAATCTCTATTACGAATAGTTGTTTCAGTCATTTGTTTGCAAATATCAGGCAAACTATTACTATGGTCCAATACAGTTTGAATGGATGTTTCTCTATGTGAAAAATTAGATATTTTCGTCTTTAGTGTATTATACCCTTTTTCCACATTATTCCTAATCATTCGTAGATCACCCACTGTATCGACCTTTTTCTCGAGTGAATCACCAATGACAAATCCAGCAATGTTAGATGGCAAAGGAGTTATTTCTATCTGTTCCCCAAAATCAACATGAATAATTCCCCCATAAATAGATGCCATGTGATCCATCATTCCTCCACTTTCACCAAATTCTAAGACTTCCGCTTCAAAAGCATAATTAGCTATCTCTCTCTTATCTAATGATTTCTTTGCTAACTCAACAATAGTCATTACACTTGCCACAGCTAATGCTGAAGAACTAGATAAACCTGCAGCTATAGGGACATCACCAGATACGGTAATTTCAGCTCCTGTTAGAGGAATAATGTCTTTTCTCGCAAGGACATTAAATGTACTCCT
>JAGMDP010000218.1 GCA_023128635.1 Candidatus Heimdallarchaeota archaeon
TTTGTTCAGTAGAAATAATAATGTCGTCTATGACGGCATCTGTTACAAATCTATGACGAATAATTTCAGCAGTATCAACAGCACGACTAATGGCTCTTCCACGAGCTTTTAGGATTAAATCATTGTTGCCTTCGTTAAGTTGTGTGATACAAGCCAAGACATAAGACATGACTGGCTTCGACCCTATGAAGACGATGTTTCCATCTCGTTTACCTTTTGACATTTTGGTTCCTCCTTTAGTAATCATTGTTTAATTGTGATTGTTTGACTTTCTCCACTCCTATTAAAAGTTTTTTCCATTTTATCATTTATTTGTTGATTTTATAGCTAATTTTCTATTTAATGGTTTAGTTTTATGGATTAATAAAAGCGTATCCATGCTAGTACAAAACACATAATAGGTTTACTTTGGAGCGAAAACCTTTGAGTTTCTATGAAGAATCAGTCTTTGTGGTGTTACATGTTTGGCGATGAATTAGCTAGAGAGGATAATAAAAATAAGTGTTGTTGCCCTCAATGAGGATAATTAGTATAAATGATTCTTGAGAGCAGAATTACTTCCAGAACTTTTGCGATTGCCTGGATACAGGGAGAAACTGTTCATGAGTTGTCGAGGAGTGGGCATTCAAGGTGAAAGTATGGGAATAGTAATTGAGAAATAAAACGATTTATTTCTTCTCTCCAGCGTAAGCTTTTAACAAGTCAAAATCACGAATAATGCCAATAACGTTACCTTTAGCATCTACAACAGGGATTTGGTAAAGAGCCATTCTAGTCATTTTTTTCGCGACTTCATTTAATGTTGCCTTACTGAAAGTAGTTATTACTTCTTTTGTCATGATGTCTTTTACTGGAACATTTGGGAGAACTAAATCTTTGGTATGGACAATGATTGTGGAAACAGCATCCCAGCTACCTTCTTTTCCTTCACCGGCAGTCATTTCACTTCGTTTTTCACTACTAATAGCTTCGAAGTATTTTACAAAGTCAACCATGGTTACAATACCGACCATCTCGGCAGCATCATTAAATATAATAGCTGCTTCAGTGTCTGAAAATTCCATAATCTTCTGACAAACTGGCAACGGTGTTTCTTGCCAGACACCTAAAATTTCATTTGACATGTATTCTTCAATGGTTTTTTCAGAAGAAGCTATGGCAATTACTTTAGAAATAATATCACCTATTGTTATCAAACCGACCAGTTTCTTATTAGAAATAACAGGAAGTTGTCTATAGCCATTGTCAGTAAGAATGGGAATGACATCTGAAATAAGATCTTTTTTAGCTGCTGTTATGGGTTTGGTAGTCATTAAAAGAGCTAGCTGTGTTTCCGATGGTTTATTCACTATGTCTGTTTCTGTGACGATACCTACTAATTCATCAGTATCGGCTTTAATTACAGGAAAGCATGTCAAATCTGTTTCTCGAATTAAAACGAATAATTCTTCTCTTGTACCTGGTACCTTTGCGCACACATGATCTGTTGTCATTATATCTGCTACTTTCAAGATTCTTCCTCCGGTAGTTTCAACTGGAACAATAGATTGTTTAAGTTATTATCATTAATCAATAATTTCATGATTAAAAGACTTTTTATGAATATTTTACTCATCATCTTTTATATTTTGTTTGGTTAATCATATTTAGTTGCATATTATTCCTTCTCAACAAACTCTTGGAATTTGTTCCCCTATCGGTTTCTCAATAATCCTATGTCCCCCTACAATTGTCTTGGAGAATACATAACCAGGTCTATCTGCTTTAACTTCACCAATAATTGCTGCTTTAGCCCCATTAGGTGTTTTCTTAATTGCTTTTAAAACTGCATCCACCTTATCTGCTTTGACGCCGAACAAAACTCTCCCTTCACAAGTGACCCCTAGTGGTTCTAAACCTAGCATATCACTTGCAGCAGTTACAGCGGGATCTACGGGGATTTTTTCATCTTCTAGCCAAAGACTAACATTTGATTTTTCCGCGAATTCGTTTAATGCTGAAGCTAATCCTCCTCTTGTAGGATCTTTCATTGAAACTACCCCTCCAATTGCTAAAGCTGCTTCTACTATATCTTGAACAGAGGTGACATCGGATACAAGCTCAGTCTCAAAAGATA
Organism: Candidatus Heimdallarchaeota archaeon; assembly: GCA_023128635.1. The sequence goes on from JAGMDP010000218.1 coordinate 2,117, forward strand.
TTCCTTCACGTCCTGCCATAAGTGCAATACCATGGTCACCAACAGTGCCCGAAATGATGAGTTTGTCTCCGGGTTGAAGCTTTGAATCTCGAATATCTAAATCTTCAGACTCTATAATCCCTATTCCAGCAGTAACAACGATCATTTGATCCAAGGTACCTCTTGGCATAACTTTGGTATCCCCAGCAACAATAGCTACATTATTTTTCTCTGCAGTGGATGCAATTGAATCCACTATTTTTTGTAAATCTTTAATCGGAAATCCTTCTTCAACAATTATACTCGAGAGAATCGCTAATGGTTTCCCTCCCATTACGCAGACATCATTAATCGTTCCAGTTATTGCCAGCTCTCCAAGGTCCCCTCCCGGGAAAAATATCGGATGAACAGTGTGACCGTCAATTGATGTAACTATTCGAGTTTTTCCAATAGGAATAGTTGCTCCATCATCTTTTTCATCTAATCCTATACCTTCACCAACTTTTCTGATCTTGATGTTTTTCATGACAATTTCTAACATCTCATCCATTTTTTTTCCGCCAGCACCATGGGCGATTTCAACGAATTCTGGTAACATTTTCTCACCATCTTAAGATAATTAACAAAACAAATGAATTTTAGGGTTTAGTTTTTGAGATTAATGAGGAACATGATTTTAGAATAAATAGTCTTTTGTTAGATTTCATAAATTACAGTTAACTACAAATAAATTCATATATTACCGGGGAAAAAAATACAACTATTAATAAGGAAAAATTGAACGAATAACTCTAGGTGAAAAAAAAGTGAGTAAAGTAAAAGCATCACATATCCTTGTAGAAAAACATTCCAAAGCTGAAGAAATTTTAAACCAACTCAAATCAGCAAATCCAAAACAATTACCAAACCTCTTTGCTAAACTTGCGAGAGAAAAATC
>JAGMDP010000219.1 GCA_023128635.1 Candidatus Heimdallarchaeota archaeon
TTTTGCACTTGAGAAAGGAAAAATTTCTGGAGTTGTAAAAACGCAATTTGGTTATCATATAATTCTCAGAACCGGTTAAAATAAGCAATACAGAAATCTGAATAGTTCTTCTTGTTTAGTCTTACTTTCCATCATCATACCAATGAACGCAACCAACTGGACAATCATCCATGACTTTCTGAATTGCTGCTTTTTCGGCTTTGTCAGAGGCATATACTTCGGATTTACCCTCAGGTGCCATACGAAAAACTGCGGAAAGGGCAATTGAACAAAGACCACAGCCTGCACATTCATAAATATTCACCCGAGGTATTTTTGTCATTTTCTTTTACACTCTAATTATTAATGGTCATTTTATCATGTTTTCAATTATAGAAGCTTCATTATCATTTAATTTTTTCGCTTGAAATCACTAAAGATTTAAATAAAAAAATAAGCGGAAAGAGAAGAAAATAGTGGAAGCAATTATTTGCTTCATTAGTTCTATCCTAAATCTTCTTCTGTTTCTTTTCTTTTGAAGATTTTTTGCATTCGTTTGCGGAAGCCTTTTTCAGCAATTAGATCAAGTTGGTCGTCGACATATACTTCTCGCATTTTTTCTGTGTACTCTTCGACTTCTGAAATAGGATATTTGTTGAATAAATGGCATCTAACAGTGTGGTGTGGAGCAACTTGTCGTAATTTTGGAATGTCTACCTTACAGATGTCCATAGTATGGGAACATCGTGGGTGGAAACGACAACCATCAGGTGGTTCAATTAGATTCGGAATAGATCCAGGAATGATTGTTAAATCATCATCTTTTCTTGTATCCGGTTTTGGAATTGCACCTAATAATGCGATAGTATATGGATGCATTGGGTTCTTGTAAACTTCAATGGTTGAAGCATATTCTACAATATAACCTGCATACATAACAGTAGTATAATCACACAATTCCGCAATAACTCCAAGGTCGTGAGTAATGAGCATAATAGACATGTTGAACTCATTACGAATAGCCTTGAATATGTTCAAAATTTGTGCTTGAATAGTAACGTCTAATGCTGTTGTTGGTTCATCAGCTATTAGCAACTCTGGATTACAGGAAAGAGCCATAGCAATCATAACTCTTTGTCTCATACCTCCAGAGAACATAAATGGATAATCATCAACTCTATCAGCAGCACTTGGAATACCAACTAAATCCATGATCTTAATAGAATTTTCTCTTGCAGTTTGAAGATCTACTTCTTGGTGAAGCCTAATGGCTTCCATGATTTGATCGCCAACAGTAAGAACTGGATTAAGTGAAGTCATAGGATCTTGGAAGATCATAGCAATTTTGTTGCCACGAATGGTGCGCATTTCAGCATCCGATTTCTTTCTGAGATCTTCTCCTCTGAACCAAACTTCTCCTTCAATAATTTTACCAGGTGGGTCAGGAACAATGCCCATAACAGATAAAGCACTCACTGATTTTCCACAACCAGATTCGCCTACAATTCCGAGTGTTTTTGATTCATAAACTTTATACCCGACGTTTTCAAGTGCTCTAACAATGCCTTCCTCGGTAAAGAAATAAGTCCGAATTCCACGGACGTCAAGTAAAACGCCTTCTTCTTCAGGTGGGCGCATTTCTTCTTCAAAGGTTGTATCGCTCATTTTCTTATCTCCGAAACAATTCCGCCTATTATTTTCTATTATAGTACTATTAAACAATTTTCTTCGATTTAATTAATTTTCTATAGTAGACATAATCGAATGTGAAAATTACTTTCTTTTTATGAATAGAAACTATTAACAAATTTTACTTTAAAAATAATGTGTTTGTTTCGTGGAATGCTTTTTTAAGTGATTTTGAGCTGTTTTTGTTAAAAAAAATATTGAAAAATCGGTGTTTACTCTCTTTAGTGAATTGACCAATTATTTTTTATATATCATAAAATTCACCTTTTGTTTGAAATTTACTTATTGATGATTTAATGAAACAATCTTTGGAGATAGAAACCAAATGACACCTACTAAAGTTATCATTATGGGAGCAGCTGGAAGAGATTTCCATAATTTTAATACTTATTTTAGAGATAATGAGAATTATGAAGTCGTTGCCTTTACTGCAACACAAATCCCTGATATAGAAGGACGAACCTATCCTAAAGAACTTGCAGGGAATCTTTATCCAAAGGGAATCCCAATTTTTGATGAAGTAAAATTAGCAGAAGTTATTGAGAAGACAAAAGCAGATGTTTGTGTTCTTTCTTACAGTGATTTACCTTATGATTATGTTATGCATTTAGCTTCAAAGGTTATGGGCTTAGGACCCAACTTCTGGATGCTCGGAAAGAAGAAGACCTCAATTGAATCCTCAAAACCTGTTATTTCAGTTTGTGCTGTTAGAACAGGATGTGGAAAGAGTCAAACTAGTCGAAAAATCGCAGTCAGTCTTTCCAAAATGGGTTTAAAAGTTGTGGCGATTCGTCATCCTATGCCTTATGATCCGGACCTAAATTCACAAGCTTGTCAAAGATATGCAACCTTAGATGATTTAGACAAATACCGTTGCACAATTGAGGAAAGAGAGGAATATGAACCCCTCATAATGAATGGTATTATTCTCTACGCAGGCATTGATTATGGACTAATTCTAAAAGAAGCAGAGAAAGAAGCTGATATTATTTTATGGGATGGTGGTAACAACGATTTTCCATTCTATAAATCAGATTTAGAGATTGTGGTAACAGATCCCCACCGACCTGGTCATGAAGTTAGTTATTATCCGGGTGAAGTTAACCTAAGAACTGCAGATGTTGTTATAATCAACAAAATGGCAACTGCTGATAGAGAAAACATTGCAATTGTAAGATCAAATATAGCGAGAGTCAATCCAAAAGCAACTGTGATTGATGGAGCTTCTCCCTTGACCGTTGATGGTTATGAGAAGATAAAGGGTAAACGAGTTCTTGTAGTAGAAGATGGTCCAACTCTAACCCATGGTGACATGGAATATGGTGCAGGAGCACTTGCAGCTTGGAAATTCGGAGCTAAGGAGCTTATAGATCCAAGACCGAAAGCAGTTGGATCCATTAAAGCAACTTTTGAGAAATACAATCACTTAGGAATTATCCTTCCAGCAATGGGTTATGGTCAGAAACAAGTCGACGAACTCGAAAAAACAATAAATGACATTGATTGTGATTTAGTTTTGATAGGAACACCAATCGATTTGGCACGAATCGTCAAAATAAAGCATGAAACTGTTAGAGTAAAGTATGACTTACAAGAAATTGGTCATCCCGATTTGATGGATGTCCTTAAACCATTCTTGAAGAAAAAAGGATTACTGAAAAAGTAGATTAACAAAGACGGTTAGAGGTTTTTCTCTCCGTCACTTTATTTTCTTTTCTTTTTGCAATTTTTGGCAAATGTTTTTCGAAGAATTTTAATCTGAGCTGAAACATCTTCTTGTGGTTTATTACCTTTAATTTTTAAAATTGAACTATCATTAATCGCAAAAAGAATCGAGATTATTCGAAGATCGCCTAAACCAGGTAATATAGTCTGTCCTTCTTCTGCTACTACAATGCATAACTTCTTTGTAGCTTTACATTTATTCTCACAATCGGAGCAATCTTCTATTTCAGCCTGGACATCATTGTTTTGTAAACTTACTCGGAATATGATATCATCTTGTTTAAGTAATACTTCGTGTTTTTCATTGATATCAAATCCCTGTTTCTTTACTAAATTCTCTATGGTTTCCAAGTTAAATCCTATTGGAATATATGTTGTTGTACGTTGTATATTGACAACTATATCTTCTACTAAATCTCTTAAGAGGGATGCAATATCATCTGGATTTTCCCATTGATGAAATGAAAAATTCTTAAGGTACTTTTCTCTGAAAACTTTTCTAAATTTGGTCTTCATTTGTGAATAGGCTTTTTTTTTTTCAATTTTAGGTGTGAGTATTACTATTTCGTAAACAGCATTTATTTTGTCTTGAACAATCTCCAAGGTATTTTTCACGAAATTGTGTGCATTTTTGGATCCGCACATGAAGATGTATTTCCTTGCTCCCACAAAGTAGAAGGGTAAAATTACTCGGTTTAAAGGTGTCCCGGTGACTGTTGTGACCCATATTTGTAAATCAACTTCCCCTCGAGAGGTATTAGTTCGAAAAACAATTGGATCTACTCCTATTAATTGAAGGAGGTTTCCTTTGTGATGAGCAGTGATCTCTCTCAGATGTTCATGGTAATGATCTTTTAGAATGGTTGGTTCTAAAACCAACATGACTTTCGTGAGAAATCTTACCATGAAATGCACCTGAACTATTCATTAACTGTCTGCTAACACAAACGTTAGTATTTAACAAATATTAATCTTTCAATCTCAGAATTAGAATAAAAGCTTTTTTTAATTTCAATTGGTAAGTATGATTATGGATCAGCATTACCCAATTATACCAGCAAATTCAATCCCATTCATAACTGTTGAACAAATGATAGAAGTAGACCGATTAATGATGGAAGAATATCAGATATCATTAGTTCAAATGATGGAGAATGCTGCTTATAATCTTGCTTTACTAAGTAAAACTCTTTATCCTGAAGTTGAGAATTTTATAATCTTAGCTGGTAAAGGAAATAATGGTGGAGGAGGATTAGGAGCTGCTCGTAGACTGCATAACTGGGGATTTTCTGTTACTGTTTTACTTGCAAGTGAAGAAGGATCATTAAAAGCAGTTCCTGCTAAACAACTTGAAATATTAAAAAAGCTAAAAATAAAAATCCTACACAATATAGCTGACTTTGATAAACTACTTGACAAAAAATCTGAAAGAACACTCATAATTGATGCTTTACTGGGTTATAGTTTGAAAGGGAATCCTCGAGGTAAATATAAACATTTAATCAATAAAGCAAAAGAATCTAATCTACCAATAATAAGTTTAGATATTCCATCCGGTATAGAAGGTACCAAAGGATTAGTTCTCAAACCAGCAATTGAAGCTGATATTACAATGACTTTAGCATTACCCAAAACAGCTTTTCTGAATAGAGCAGCCAAACAATTTCTTGGAAGATTATTTGTAGCAGATATTTCAGTGCCAATTGAACTTTACGAAGAAATGGGAGTTAAGGTTAACAAATCACTTTTTCATAGAAGTACTATAGTCGAGATTAAATGAAAAAAGAAGTATATACGTGTAGATTTCAATCCACACGTTTAGTTGATGCAGCCATTTTATCTGGATCCGAGATTATCTCTATTAATGCTGGTTTTCCTGATTGTAGAGCTTGCTCAAATGCTACATCTAATTTCTTAGGATCTTTTACTCTTACACCGAAACCGCCACAAGAGTTTGCGAATTCTGCAAAATTTGGATTTGGAAATTCTACTCCAAAAACAGGATATCCATCTCGAAGTAATTCCTTTTTGATGTTCTTTAGAACGCCATCATTGAAAACCACAACAACTATATTCAATTTTTCTCGTACAGCAGTGGTAAAATCTGCCATTAACATAGCAAATCCACCATCGCCAGTTACACAAACAACTTGCTGTTTGGGATATTCAAGTTTCGCAACTAAAGCAGCAGGCAAACCAAAACCCATGCTTGCAATGTTGGCATTGAGATACGTTCTGTGACCTTCACAAATGAATTTCTTGTAAAACCAGTATGTATGATCACCAACATCAACGGTAAAAATAGTGTCTTTTTTGAAATTTCTTCTAAGAGCCTGAATAACAAATCCAGGATTTATTGGTATTGAGAAATCTTTTCCTTCTGTCTCGAGTTCCGCAAAGTGCTCAGCCCTCATCTTTTTGGCTTCAGCTAAAAACTCTTCATCTTCTGTTTTTTCTTTAACAAGAGGAACTATTTTCTGAAGAATTAAACCAGCATCACCTACGAGGCCAACATTCACATCAAATGTTTTCCCAATTCTTGTAGGATCTTTATCAATTTGTAGAATCTTGACTCCTGCAGGAACTAAGTTTGCTTGTCTGAACCCTGATCCTATGATTATAATGAGATCAGCTTTCTGAATGGCTTTTGCAGCATGTTTTGTACCAATTGATCCCAACACACCCAAAGCTAATTCATGAGTTTCATGAACAACACCCTTCACTCGAGAGGTTGTAGCAATTGGAGCTTTTAATTTCTCAGCCAATTCAACAAGTAAATCACCACAATGACGTGCCCCCCAACCACCAAAAACTACTGGTTTCTTGCAACCATCGATTAGCTTTATAGCTTTCTTAATCTCATCATCTGTTGCAACGACTTCGCTTTGGAATATTCGCTTCTCTGGTTGAATTATTGAATCTTCAATCGTTTCAGCAAGAACATCAGTTGGACAACTGAGAACGGATAAACCCGGCTTCTTAAGAGCGTATTTCGCAGCCATCATAGTAAGTTTGATAGCTTGATTTGATCGAGCAACAGTTTCTGCATATTCTGAAAACGGTCTAAAAAGCTCGATTTGATCTATTTCTTGGAACGCTTCACTCCCAAGATACACTTCAGGTATTTGCCCGACTAATGCTAAGACAGGACTCCTATCAGTCGCAGCATCCATTAAACCTGTGATCATATTTGTGGCACCAGGACCAGCAATGGACATGCAGACACCTAACTTGTCGGTAATTTTACCATGAGCAGAAGCCATAAAGGCGCCTGTTTCTTCGTGCCTAACAAGAATGAAATCAATATTATCGTTTTTCCGAATCGCATTAACTAATGGTAAATTGGAATCTCCCGGAATACCGAAAACATGCTTAACTCCAAAAGCAACTAATTGCTCAATGATTTTTTCAGCAACAGTTGTATCTGTTTTTTCAGACTTTTTTTTTCCTCCTAATAAAACAAAAGCAGATTTTGGGGCTCCACAAACCGGACAAGTATAAGAGTGAGGCAAATCAGAGAATTTCACTCCTCTAACATCTTCTTCATAAAGATAATTACAAACAGTACAACGATAAATTGCCATGGGAAATTTCTCCTTCATCATAATGCAAGAAATAGATCTAATATGTTAAGACTAACAAAAGAAACTTAAAAGAGGTTTCTCCTTATAATTTAAAAGAAAGAACATTTGATTCTAAATATGAGAGATATTATTAATTAGAAATTCTATAAAAAATAAGATTTAATAACAAATGAGGAAACCCATGATGATGCTGAATTATACTACTTTTCCTTCAAACTATGGTGATTTTACCATTGTCTGGAAAAAATATAATTCAAACGTTCTAATACAACGAATATTTCTTGGTGATCATAAATTGAAATCTGAGGAAAAAGTAGCAGAAGCATTCCAAGATATTAATCTAAGATCATCATCAGCAATTGACGAACAAGTGAAAAAAATTCAGCGGTATCTCAAAGGTGAAGAAGTAGAATTTGATTTGAAATTATTGGATTTTGATAGATGCTCAGAAATACAAAAGAAAGTTCTCATAGCTGAATACAACATCCCAAGAGGGTGGATTAGCACCTACAAACGAATTACTAACCATATTGGAATTGTTAACGGAGCAAGAGTAGTTGGAAACTCGTTAGCAAAGAACCCTTTCCCAATCTTCATTCCATGTCATAGAGCAATAAGAAGTAATAGTGAACTTGGAGGATACCAAGGAGGATTAGCAATGAAGCGATCTTTATTGGAGATGGAAGGAGTAGAAATTTCTGAAGAAGGAAAAATCATTTCAGATAAGATACATTATTAGCAATTCATGATATGCTCCAAAACAGCTTTTTCAAGCATTCAAAACCAGGATTTTTGATTACGTATAATAAATCGATTGCCTAATTCTGGTTGGTGAAGACATGGGCAAGACAACAATAGGAATAAAAATCATACTTGTTCTCGCGTTAATCAATATTTTATGTATAACTTACAAGTCAAGCAGTATCAGTGAACCAAATGGTGATGGTGGAATATATATTCCAGAGTCATGCACAATTTTCACAACTACAATTGGTGAAAAGATATATTTCAGTAATAATGAAGATTACAAATATGATGGAACCTATATATGGTTAATTCCAAGTCAAGAAAGATATACTCCATCAGGATATATACAAATAAATGGGGGAGTATTTTTCGGATTTGACGATAACAATGATCCAAAAGTAGATGGAAATCCACAAGGAGGAATGAATGATAAGGGATTATGTTTAGATTCAAATGGATTACCGCCTACAGAAGTAAACTACTCGTCAGGAATATCCTTTCCATATATTCATCCTTTTTTTGAAATTCTTTGGGAGTGTAGTACAGTAAATGAGACTATTGAATGGTTTACAACTCATTATTTTCAAACATATATGGGGTGCCAAATTCATTTTGCTGATGCATCTGGAGATGCAGTTGTTGCTAGTGTAGATGCAGATGGAAATTTTGCTTTTACACAAATTAATAATACATCATACTTGGTGTCAACTAATTTCAATTTAGCCAATATTGAAAATGGTCATTATCCATGTCAACGTTATGAGACTGCATGTTCTATGTTAGAAGATATCACAACTGAAGATAGTCTAACAATTAAAGCATGTAGTGATGTGTTGGATGCTGTACACGGTGAAGGAGAATATAGAACACGGTATAGTAATATCTTTGACATTACTAATCGAGAAATTTACATTTACCATGATCGGAACTATGAAAGAGTTGCAAAGCTAAATTTAGTAGAGGAATTAGCAAAGATTCTTCCAGAAGCAGATGGAACTGAAATTAAAAATTTTGTGTATTGCAAATCTATTAGAATTGCTGATTTGACTTATCAGTCAACAAAATCATTATCTGTTTATTCTATTGTTCTAATTGCTGGTTTAGCGGGAATTACTATCATTAGTAAAAGATTTTCAGTTAGATCAAAACTCAAAATAAAAATGTTTAATCTATAGCATATCTAAAGGGAAGTGGCGGGTGTGGGCGGATTCGAACCGCCGATCTCCCACTCGAAGATAGAAGAGTTTCATTTCAACTTTCTTGCAACAATTATTATGATATTTGTTAAGGAAACGATAGAGAAAATTGTCCAAACGTAAATTGACAATGTAGTAGTTTCTGAGTTTTTAATTAAAGTAATTAACAATGTGTAGTTTTGTGGTGTCGATACTCCGTCATAACAATTTATCCATAAATAGTAGATTCCAGAATAATGAGCAGTATAATTTAGCGTTTCTGGTGAAGTGTTTTTTTCACCAAAAGCAAGAATTTCTTCAACTGAACCACTGTAATTATGAGGAAGTAAATAGATATCAAGATTAAATTCTGTTTCATCAAATTCAATTGTAGCACTAAAGAAATCATTTACATTTAAATTAAGTCTGAAGAAATCAGTGTCTAAGTAAATTAAATTTAGTAACAGGTTAAATGGAATCTCCGGAGCATTTTCAATAAAATCGTTTTCCTCGTAAATATCATCTATAATATAGTCAAATGGAAAATCAGACCAATTCATAATTGCAGGAGAGCTTAATGGATACAAATCATAATTTGCTGGTCCAATTATTGGATAAAAACCAGAACCAATCCAATCAGACCAAAAGTTGCCTTCATTTATACCTGATAGATACCAAGTATTTAAGTTTGAAGAAGCACATCCCTGAGAGGCCCCATAACCATTATTTACAAAATTATTATGATGAATTACATTGTAGAGTGATCCTGTTTTTATGTTACAACCATAACCATTATTGTCTTTTATAGTATTATAGGCGATTTCATTTTCATCACAATTATATAATCTTATACCATCAAGAAAGGAATTACTCAAAACAGTGTTATTGATAATTAAGTTGTTGTCACTACTTTGAAAGAGATAAATTCCTCCATATTCCTTTGAGCTTAAAATAGTATTATTGGCTAATAGGGAATTTGAAGTATCTCTTGTGAAAATTCCTCGATTAAAGTCATCTAATGAGTTATTGACAAGAATCAAATCATCGCAGTACGAGGAATAAATACCAGATGCACAGATATATCCTGCAGGGGAACCACCAACGAATGTGTTATTGTATGCGTATACACCTTCACAATAACTAATTCTCAAACCAGTATGGTCTTCTAATCCTGTATTGTTAGCAACAATAGTAAAATCAGCATACACAACCACAATAGCATCGGAATCGCACCCTTGGAACTGATTGTTAGCTATAACTGCGGTTCCATTGGAGATATTCTTAACACGAAGACCGTCACCATTGACTTCAATATAACAATTGCGAACTATGAAATGTTTAGTTGTATTCCCAACAACAAGACCATCAGCATCTGTTGAATTAATAATACTGTAGCCTTCTATCAGAAATGGATTTTCACGTGAACCGTCTCCAGGAAAACCATAATCAGTAAAACCACTATCACCATTTACTACAATTGGTACATGAGGTGTAAGAGTTTTCTTTCTTACATTTAAAGGATGGAATGCAATTGGCATTTGTATAGTAGTAAGTGAAAAATCACAAAATGTAAAAATGAACAAACTTGAAATTAATATAAACAATAAGACCCCACGAGATACAAGATTAGATATCTTCATTTAATCAACCCAATTCCTACTTGAATTAAACCAAATAACTAAATCAAATCAGTTAATATTAATCTTATGACAAAAAGAAATTAGAAGTGGCGGGTGTGGGCGGATTTGAACCGCCAAACTCCAAACGCCTATCGAATAATTTTTTTATTTCAAAATTTTATTGCTTCGTTTTTATTTTAGTACGAGTGATTCTTGTAATTGTATCAACCCATTGTCCACTAAGAAGTGAAGTTCGAAAATAAACTTTAAACAGAGTATCAGGATTTCTTCGAGGAAAATCATGATGTATAACATTTATACTAAACCTATTGCCAAGACGAAAAATAGTCTTATAGAAATGGCCAATACCATAACCAGAGAAATCTTTTGGTAATCCTCGATCACCAAGATGAGCTCGAAATGGTTCATCTCCTAAATTACATGCTAAAGCATAAACAAGACTTTCATATTCCCTTCCACGATTCTCTTGCAACTTTTTGAATTGTTTAAGAGCACGGGGTGTGAAAGTAAGATATTTACCTTGAGCAAGAGCTTGTCGAACATTACTACTCATAGCAAAATCACAAAACTACTTTTGATTTTTGATATGTAAGTATTATGCAAAAGTGGCGGGTGTGGGCGGATTCGAACCGCCGATCTCCCACTCCGCAGGCGGGCGCAATATCCAAGCTCTACTACACACCCATGTTTTAGACAATCCTAGCTTCGTATTTTTAAAAATATGCATTCAGAATAAAATAAGAGTAAGAAATGAAAGGTAATTGGTTATTACTCCTTCAATTTGTTTTGATTGAACCCATCGCCCGGTCCTTTGTAGCGAGGATATTTCTCTTTGTTTAGAGTTCCTTCTTTAAACTGAATAGCGTCTTCTGGACAGAGATTATAGCACCTCATACAAATATTGCAGTCATCGCCCCAAATAAATTCTTCATTCTCAAATCGAATATTATTCGTTGGGCAATATTCCACACATAGCATGCATTCTGTACACGTTTCCTTTTCTACAAAATAATTACGAGCCCATCTTGTCCAACCGATTAATTTCATAGGTACTCTTTGCGATAAACCACCAGAAACATTGATTGGATCCCAGCCTTGCAACCATCTTTTTCCTTTTATTATTTTTTTAACCAATTTATCGACTTTTTTTGCAGCTTTTTCTTTTAGTTTAGTTATTTCTTCTTCACTAGACATAGGAAATGATCTAACAATTGGATAAGGTAATTTGACATTATTTGGCATACGAATATTTGTTGCTTGTTTTACTTTGAATCCCTTCATTCTTAGTTTACGAGCAGCGACTAGCGCTCCGTCACCACTGAAAAGCATCATTGTTGTAAAGACGAATGCATGTTTTCCTTTGTTCTTGGATAATGATTTTATAAAATCAATGTATGTTAATGGTAAATCTGAGCCAAAAATTGGATAACCGAAACCAACTAAAGATGCTTCTTCTATTAATGCTTGTACTTTTTTGTTATCGCTAATTTCCTCAGCTTCGATGGAATATTTCTTTGTTTCAATTCCACTTTGAGTTAATTTTTCTTCGATTTGATTCGCGACCCACCAAGTATTTCCTGTTCCACTAAAATAGAAAATTACTGCTTTTATTTTTATTACACTCCATAGGCATATCAGTATTTTAGAATAAAAACCTTAAGGGAGACTCATTTCTCGAAAATACTTTTCATTTCCTCAAAAGAACTTATTTTTAGATTTGGTATTCGCAAACCTTCAAGTTCACTATTAACCCCGTATCTATCTATTAAAACAGAAAACATTCCTACACGATTGGCACCCATCACATCAGAACTAGGATTATCACCCACGAAAACAGTTTGTTCAGCAGTGGTTTTTAATCTTGATAATGATTCATGAAAAATCTTCATGCCAGGTTTTGATAAGGGAAACTCATTGCATGGAGCAATTACAAATTCAAAATGGTGTTCTATTCCAGCATTGTTAAGTCGTTTATGGATAATTTCTGTGTCACCATTTGAGACAATTGCCATCCTGATTCCTTTCTTCTCCAAATAATTAATCAAACTTATTGCATCAGGATAAGGTTTAGATCTCTTACTATATTCTTGTCGCATATACTCCCAGTAATTATCTGCTTCTTCTATGGATATTTCCTTGCCAAATGCTTTTAGTGCTAATACTAGAGATCTCCCCATATTTTCTCGATCTATGCAAAAACCAACTTCTTCGACAACTCGAGATTGTTCTGAAAAATATAATCCATCCCACTTTGAGTGAACTTGATCAACTAAATCCTCTGACAACCCTAGACTAGCTAATACTCTCTTCGTTACAATTTCATGTATTCCTTGATTGTTGAAAATCGTTTCATCTGCATCGAAAATTACTGCTTCAAAAGTCATGCTAATCCTATCACAAGTTACTTCTTTCTACTTCAGTTTATAATATTCTTCATTTATGTTATTAAAGCAGTGCCTTTTTTTTGTGAATTGACTAAAAGGT
>JAGMDP010000022.1 GCA_023128635.1 Candidatus Heimdallarchaeota archaeon
AGTGCAATAAACCCTGCAACAAGAGATCCGACTGATGTAGCAATACCCCAAGAAACTTGAGCTAAACCTGAAAAGCTACCTTTCGTGTCTTCTGAAGAACAATCCAAAGTATAAGCATTCATCACAATGAAAAACGCTCCATTGCAAAGACCACTAACGACATTAGTTAAGATTACGTATCCCCAAGCATCGAAAATAACTGCTGGAATGTAAAGAAGAGAAACCGTAAATAGCACAAAGCGTGTGATAACAAGGACTGGTTTGCGACCGATACGATCACCAATTCTCCCACCAAAGAAACCAGAAATACCAAAACAAATTGCATAAATTGCAGCCACCAATGTTAATTGATAAAATTCCATTCCAAGGTATTTAACTTGAATAATTGGGTAAATAGGCCAGAGAGCTGCCATTGTAATTCCATAGACACTGTTTACAATGATAAAATTCCTAAATGGCTTGTTTTTGAGAGATGTCAACATTCTTGGAGGTTTGTGAATTAGATCTGGTTTTCTCGTTTCTTTTAAGAAAAGTACTCCAATAGCACTAAGAAGTACACAGAAAGCGCTAATAGCAAAAACGATTCCATACTCGATTTTCCAATCCAATATATAACCATAGGAATTCTCGAGGATGTAAAAGAAACCAGTCAATATTAACATTAAAGCAACACCAACTCCTTGTCCAATCGCTGTTAATTTTCCAATGAAAGTTGTTCTGCCTTGAATTTCAGTCACATCACCTAGTGCCGCATTCCAAACTGGGAAACTTATACTGAAAGAAAAAGCATGAATTGTGATAACAATAATCAACATAATTTGGCTTCTATAGGAAAAAGCTAGAAGTACGGTTGCTGCAAAACTTAAGAAAAAACCTATAATAAGAAATATTTTTCTTCCTCTCTTATCACTGAGCCGACCAAAAAACTCTTGAAAAAGTGCTTTCGATAAATTGCGAATTGCAGTTAAATATCCCAAAATACCTATAGTAACTATATTAGCTGCAAAATACTGGAAAAAATTTAATAAAATTAAATCTGAGCTATTGCTGCCAGTGGAGATCAACCAAAAAAGCTTTTTTTGCTTTGGTTTTTTTTCTTCAATTACGTCTTCTGATTCGTTCTTATCCAATATCTCATTTGAATTTTCATCAATCCCAGCAGTTGAATTGCTCTGTAGATCTAGTTTCTCATCAGACAATTTTTCACAGGAACTCTCCAGTAATAGCTTAACAATCCAAAGTATTGAAGCTAAAAAAGAATTTCTAATCTCTACTAATCCATCGTAACAGGGACCTTATCTATGAAAAGATACCCCGTAGCAGCCATTACTCGAAGAATAGTAGTTCCTATACACATAGCAATGATTGCTGGTCGTATAGGGTCGTCATAACCCAAAGCATCGAATTTTGCCTCTAGTGCTACAACAATGAAGCCTGAAATAAGTGAACCAATGAAGGTAGTAATGCCATAAAACATTTCTCGCATACCACTGTACGCGCCCATCAACTCACCAGGGGCCATATCGAGCGTATAAGCATTTATTGCTACAAGGTTTAAACCCGTTCCTACTCCACCCACCATTCGAGAAATGAGGAGTAAAGCCCATCTATTGGTGGCGACTGCTGGAATCATGCTTACAGGGAAGAAGATGAGAATTGCTATAGAAATGATAATAGTAGGTTTACGACCGATCTTATCGCAGATTTTGCCACCAATTATTGTTGTTAACCCTATGAAAACAGCAAAAGCAGAAGTCAGAACAGCCAACTTTGAAAAACTATCACCCAGATTAAGGAGATTCTCATCTGTTATGACTATGGGATTAATAGGCCAAATTATTGACATGGTGATACCATAAACAGATTGCACTATCAAGAATTTACGAAAACTCTTGTCTTTCAGAGAAACCCACATCTTAGGTATTTCTTTTTGTTTTTCTACTGAAACAACATGAGTTTCTTTCATAAAGAAAATCAAGACAATGCATAGTAAGGCATTAAACGAAGCCATTATCCAAACAATACCAAATTGTGTATTATTACCAATATAGTGGACTTTACCAAAAATAGTAAGGACATTTTCATATCTACTCTCAATTATAGCAAAAATACCAGCAAGACCAAGAGTCAATACTACAGAAAATATACGTGCTACTGAAGTAATACGTCCAATAAAAGTGGCTCTGGAACTAGGTTGAGTAACATCTCCTAAAACAGCATTCCAAGAGGGAATAATAAAACTTACAGAAAGTGCTTGAATAACTGAAGTTAAAATTAGAAACCACTGTACTCGATAGAAAATCAATGGAAGAGGAATTAGAAAACTGATAATGAAGCCAAAGATAAGAATCTTCTTTCTACCTATTTTATCTGAAAGACGACCAATGGAACCTTGGAATAAACCACTGATTAAATTTCTAATAGATGTTATGAAACCAATTGCTGCTTTAGAGACACCATAAATTAAAGCAAAAGCAGAATAAAATTGCATGAAGATATTGATGTTCGCTGTAGAAAACATAGAAATTAACCAGAGAACACCTTTTTTGTTGCCATTGAGATGAAGATCTTCTTTCTTTTCTTGGTTGGAAGAATCTGGAATATCTTCTAACTTTTCATCACTGGACGTCTGACTATCTCCTAAAATAGTATTCGATAAAAAGAAAACACAAACATAAAAAAGGATTTGGATACAATCAACATTTCAAAGGAAATAAAACAAAAAACTGGATTTTCTTATCTTCGTTTTCTTTTAAGAAAAATCAGGAAAGCAGAAACACCTACAAAAAAGATTAGAAAAGCAGATTGATTCAATGAAATTGTAATCGGGGGATAATTAACTTGATAAATTATTAATCCTTCCGATCCAGCTGCAAGATAAAAATCATTTCCGTCAATTGCAAAACCTTGGGCATCTAATTCCTCTTCACTAGATTGGTAAACAAACTCAAGATGATTAAGATTAGTTGCATTTAAAACACGAAAATCAAAACCGTATGTCTTCATGTAAATGTACCCATCTGAAAAAATGAAATCCCAATTTTCTTCGGAAACATAAAAACGATTTATCTCATCAAGATCAAAGGGATCTGTAAGGTTGAAAACAGTAAAGTTTCTCCCAGAAGAACCGTATTTAGTAGGTCTTGTAAGAGTATAAGCAATTGATTCCACAAAATGAATTCTAGTAATAGAGAAATCCGTGCAATTTTTAACCATAAATGGATTTAACGGATTAGAAATATCAAGCACCAAATACCCATTAGCATAAGAACCAAGGAAAACGAAAGATTCATGAATTCCAATAGCTGCAGGGGAAAAACCTGTTGCGGAAAAATTGCCATGAAGATAAGGAGAATTTGCAACTTCTACATTATAAATCCTAAAATCACCACTACTAGCAACAAAAAGAAAATTGTCAATAAGACAAATATCATAGATTAATCTTTGAACATTAAACTCTTGAACAAGCACTGGATTGGCTGGGTCGGAAACGTCGAGAACCATAATTTTGTTCGTCCAGCAATAAATATAATCGTGCCAGTAAGCAATAACGAAAATGTAATCGCCAAAAGCAATCACTTGTTCAGGCCAAGGAATCTCACCTTGATAACTACCAAATTGATTGAATGTCCCAAGTAAAGATGGATTAGAAGGATCTGAAATATCTAAAATAGCAAGATAATCACCCGTACAAACATAAGCGATGTCCTCATCAATAGTCACATCAAGAGCATACACACCTTCTTCTACAACCCATTGACCTACTTCTGTGAAAGCAAAATCCTCCCCCGGAGAATTCTCAGGCTTGTTTACCCCTTGAGTTTGAAGAGAATTCGTACAAACCAGTAAACCCACAACTAAGAAGGATAAAAATAAAACACCAAATTTTGGCTGTGATGATTTATTGCAGGTTAAAACCATACACACAACTCCTTTCCAAGAATATAATAAGAAAATGACAATATTAAAATTCTTGTAAGAAAACCAAAAAAGAAATAAAAATTCCTTTGTAAAATCAAATGATTAAAGGGAATCAAAATGTTTAGCTAATTGATCAATAGTAATCTGAGCACCAACTGATTCCTTATGAACTTTAAAACCAAGACGATTATTTATCGAAAGCATGGGAGCATTTGTTGTAGCATTTCCTGTAGTGATAATATTAACCTCGGGATACTTTTCACGAACATATAGTAACATAGCAGCTTTTAGCCATTTACCAATTCCGCGACCACGATATTCTAGTTGAACACCAGTCAAAATTTGGGAAATCATTGTTGTTCGTTCAGGATTATATCTCATTTCAGTTAGACCTGAAATCTTTCCATCTGATTCTTTAGAAATTATAGTAATCCAAGTACGATTCATTTTTTCAAACATTTCTTCCATTGATCTATAGCTTTCAGGTGTGAAAACAATTGCACCAACATCTAATTCGCCAAATGGTTGTTGATTAGTAACTTCTGTATAAACCTTGCAAAATTCTTCTAGTAATTCTTCTGGAATTTTTTGAACTATTTCTAACGATGACTCCGGTGATTTTTTAGGCCCTTCTTTAGCCCAAGAGTCAATCATTTTCCAATCTACATTTTTGAGTTGTAACCGGCTATCTACACCTGAGAGAGCAACTTGTGCGCCAATAGTTTTCAAAAAAGCTTTTCCATCCTTATTATCAGATCCAGTCACAAGTAATTTTTTGTTATGTTCAACAGCAAAATCATTTACTTGTTTCAATAATCTAGTACCAATTCTTTTTCGACGATACGGTTTTAATAAGTAAATATCAAATTGGATCAGATGTTTTGTTCCTTCATAAGAAGGAGATGCTTCAAGAATAAGCCCTTGCATAATTTCGCCGATTTGTTTATTGGTGCTACTATCAATGACACTAGACAAGTGAATTCCAAATTCAGGATTTTGTACATTTTGTTGCATAGAATTTTTAGCAAATTCATCACTAGATAATGGGTCATTAGGATTTTCCTCCATATGCTTCAATCTTCTGAATTCATGGTATCGTTCCCATTCACTATCTGATCCATTTAATGGATCGAATTTCTCAACCGTTATCTCGGGTGAATTGTTTTTCTTAGACATTTCAATCACTTTATTTCCTATTTAATAATAATATTTCGATATTATCGAAATATATTCACTTCATCGTTATATTTAAATATTTCCAAATACATGTAATAAATATGAAGCGATTAAAATTTATGAAACCAAAGACAGAGTCACCAGATGCAGGAACAGTAGACGCATTGGAAGTGCTGTTAGATCCTATACGATCAAAGATTGTTTTTGAGATAATTTTCAAAGGAGAAGTAACAGCAGACAAGCTAGTTGATATTACAAAGAAATCCAGAAGTACAATTTCTCACCATTTAAAGAAATTAGTTGAGAGCGGATTAATTGATGTTTATATGAATCCAACAGGGAAAATAAAATACTATAGAATTAATCAGAATATTACAGACATGATGTACACATTGGATAAAGAAAGCCTATTAGCAAGTCCAATCGAAGAACGTTCTGCTTTTGTTTTAGACATGCAACAATTTTTTGTAATTATAAATCATATCTATACAAGCGTTCTCACAGACCAGATAAAGAAATTAGAACAAAACCAACCATTTGAAGACGTCTTTTATGATGAGAAGACAGGAGATTTATGGTACAAAATAAAAGGAAAAAGTTATCCAATACCATATCATTCTTCAATTATAACAAATGAAGAAGAAGCTCTTTTCCTTATAGGGAAAATGAGAGAAGTTATGAAAGAATACCAAGAGAAATTTGGAGGACCAGAAGGAATAATGGAGAGACTAAAGGAAGAACCAAAATATCTCTTCAAAGCTCAGATTTTTCCTTATCTAGATATAGAGGAGTAAAAATAGAAAGAAAATGGTGGGCGAGGCCGGATTTGAACCGGCGACCTTCTGCTAGTAAGGCAGACGTCATACCGAGCTAGACCACCCGCCCTGGGTTATTCTTTTTCGCTTCTTTTTTCTTTTTGAATCTTTCGTTTAATAGCTAGTTTTTGTTTCTTGTTCTTTTATCTGAAGAACATCACTATTATTGCTATCATTCCCGCTAGAATTATGGTTACCAGAAAAATCAGTATTGGTATGCTTAATCCCATTACCACTTCTTTTCTGTAGCTCTTGACTGGTTTATAGTATTCATCTAAGTAATAGTATGCTACTGTTCCTCGTATATCCGAATGAATTCTCTCTTCTACTACTAGTTCATTTAATGCGTACATATCATACTTTGATGTTTTAAGTTCAGTTTCTTCTATTGCACTTTTTTCATCGAACGCTTTTCTCTCGAGTAAGTGTTCTAGAATCGCTCTCTTACTTGCGTTACTTGATTTAATGTGGTCTATTGGTCCTTCATCTACTTCAGGGGTCAAGTTGCTTTCTCACACTGTTTTTTGTGAAGATATTCTATGCCTTGATTAAATTCCTTTTGGTAATTTGAGCATTTAGTAGAGCTTATCAATCTCAATGAAATACTTAAAATTACATTTATTCTAATCCGCTTGGAGAATATTACTTTGGTAAAAGTTGTTAGAAAAACTGATCTTTACGAGAAGCTTCTTGCGAAGATCAAAGAGATTTATTTACTTAGAAATGTGAGTGGGCAAATTCAATGGGACTTCGAAGTTATGATGCCTAAGAAAGGGGCTCAGCAACGAGGTGAAGAATTAGCTCTTATGAGCGGATTAATCCATGATCGCAATACTAATCCAAAAATCGGTTCCTTGTTGAAAGAAATCCAGTTTCACAAAGATTTTGGAAATCTTTCGGATGTTCAGAAAAGAAATGTTATCCTTATCCAGAGAAATTATGATAAAGCTACTAAGATTCCAACATCCTTTGCTCAAGAATTAACAAGACATGGTGCTCTTACCACACAGAAATGGAAGGCAGCAAAATCAAAAGCTGATTATTCTATTTACGAGAAAGAACTTGAGAAAATGATTGATTTGAAGAAGCAGCAAGCAGCCTATCTTAATCCTGATATGGATCCTTATGATGTTTTACTCGATAATTATGAGCGAGGCTTCACACAAGAAATCTATGATAAAATCTTTCAAGAAGCCAAAGCAGGCTTAATTCCAATCATTAAAGCATGTGTTGATTCCCCAAATCAACCAGATAGCTCTTTGATTCTACGTGAATGTCCTATTGACATTCAGAGGAACGTTGCTCATGATCTTGCTGATTTAGTACAGTATGATTTGAAGGGTGGTCGAATAGATGTTGCTGTTCACCCATTCTCCACAGGTTATTTCGATGACGTAAGAATTACTGTTAGTTATAATACTAAAGATTTTACTGATTCATTTTATGCAAATATGCACGAATGTGGTCATGCACTATACGAGCAAAATTATCCCGCTAAATTCAAATATCAACCAATTGGTTCTTCTCCTTCTGCCGCCATGCATGAAGGCCAAGCAAGATTTATTGAAAATATTATTGGTCGAAGTTCTGAATTTTGGGAATTTTATTTACCAAGATTCAAAGAGCTTACTCAAGGACTCTTTGATGACGTAAAATTACAACCATTTATTCATGCTGTCAACCAAGTTACTTCTTCAAAGATTAGAATACATGCTGATCCCGTTACTTATTCATTACACATCATATTAAGATATGAGTTGGAGAAAGAATTGTTCGCAGACAAGCTCACAGTTTCAGAATTACCCTCATTCTGGAATGAGAAAATGAAGGAATACTTAGATATTGACATCGAAAATGATACTGAAGGCATTCTCCAAGATACTCATTATGCCTGGGGATTATTTGGTTATTTCCCAACATATGCTTTGGGAAGTTATTACAATGGGCAGTTTCAAACCCAATTAACTAAAGACATTCCTGAGTGGAAAGAACAAATGAAAAACGGTAATTTAACAAACATCCTAGGGTGGTTAAATACTAATATTCGTAATAAAGGGAACCTCTACGATCCTCTAGAATTAATTAAGAATGTTACCGGAAAAGAATTCTCTGCCAAGTATTTCATAGAAGCCACCGGTGAGAAATACTCGAAAATTTATGATTTTTAGAGGAAAACGTGGTGCTGGAAGATGTCAAAAGTAACTCAAGAAATTAATCTTTACGAAAAATTGTTGGAAAAATACAAGGAAATTGTTCTATTAAATAGTATAGAAATGAACATTTACTGGGATATGGATACATATATGCCAGAAAAAGGTGTTGAACAACGATCAGAAGAATTAGCTATTATCAGCGGATTAATACATGAGAAAACCATAGACCCTGAGATCGGTGCTTTACTAGAAGAAATTAAAGCAAATGAAAATTATGAAAAACTGACTTCAGTTGAAAAAAGAAATATCTACTTGTTTCAAAGAGACTATGATCGTAACACCAAAATCCCTAAGGAATTAGTTGAAGCAATATCTAAACAAAGTGCTCTTGGGAATGCTATTTGGAAAAAAGCATTTGCTGAATCAGATTATGAATTGTTTAAACCCGAATTAATCAAGATCTTTGAGTTAATGAACAAATTTGCCAACTTTCTTGACCCTACAAAAGATCCTTACGATGTTCTGCTTGATCTGAATGAACCTGGTTTTACTCGTGAAATTGTAGATGACTTGTTTGCTGAGTTACGTGATGGTTTAAAACCCCTAATAAAAGCAATAGTAAATTCACCAAAACAACCCGATTATTCTCTTATAGAAAGAGCCTGTCCAAAGGATATTCAAGAAAAACTTTCTGAAGAACTAGCAAAAACAACTAATTATGATTTGAATGCCGGTCGAATTGATGAGACTGTTCATCCATTCACAACAGGTTATTATGATGATGTTAGAGTAACCACAAATTATCACTTGGATGATTTCTCAAGTTCATTTTTCTCAGTCATGCATGAAATTGGTCATGCCTTATACGAACAATACTTGCCACAGAAGCATAAATATCAACCCGTTGGTTATAGTTGTTCAGATGGTTTCCACGAATCACAATCACGGTTTATTGAGAATTTCATAGGTCGTAGTTCTGAGTTTTGGCTGTATTTCCTTCCAAAATTAAAAGAAATTACTGGAGGAATCTTTGAGGATGTGGAATTAGCTCCTTTTGTTCGTGCCATTAACAGAGTTATCCCCTCAAAGATTAGAGTAGAAGCTGATCCAGTAACCTATTCAATGCATGTGATTATTCGACACGAAATTGAGAAAGATTTGTTTGCTGGGAAAATTTCCTTTGATGATCTCCCACAAATCTGGAATAGCAAGATGAAAGAATATCTTGGAGTAGATATTGAGAATAATGCGGAAGGACTCCTACAAGATGTTCATTGGTCTGGCGGTGGTTTTAGTTCATTTCCTTCTTATGCAATTGGCAATATAATTGATGGTCAATTATTATGGAAAATGAATCAAGAAATTCCCGATTGGAGGAAAGATATGGAGAAAGGTGACTTGAATAAAGTCATTGACTGGTTAAAGACAAAAGTACATCAAATGGGCAATCTTTATGATCCTTTGGAATTAGTGAAGAAAATAACCGGTGAGGAGCTATCTACAAAGTACTATCTCAATTATCTCCGCAAAGAATACTCTAAAATCTATGAATTGAAATAACCTCTCAATTCCCCATTTTTTTTATGTAAGCAACCAAAAGTATAATTTTAAATAATCGAATGGTTGTGCTATTCGCATAGGATATTGGGTCGATGAAAACTCCTCTAGAATATAGCGGACGATCCTCTTCGGATCCAGAAGCACTCGCAATTGGACGCTCGCATGAGTTAACAGATCTGATTACTCATTTTGCAAAACAACAACCAGTTTCAGAATTCTATAATTGGTTTAAAGAATTAACCATTCTCGATCAAAATTTCCCGAACTCGAAAGAGATACAAGAAAATTTCGCGAAAGCAATAAAGAATGCAACAAAAATGTTCGGAGAAAGAAAAGCTTTTGCAGATTTGCTTTACTTGTTAGATGACCTAAAAAAGTTAAAGAAAAGATGTCATCCAAACGAAATAATCACAGAATTTCTTGCAGAAGCATATTCAAATGCTATTTACTATCTACGAGGTTCTTGGGATGTAGAAGGAACAGCAAAATTGCTGAGAGAGTTTCGCGATTTAATTAGAGAAACAAAGAATAATAAGAAAGCCTTAATTTTATATGCTAAAAGTTATTCAAATGCAATTACTCGTTTCTGTTCTAATAAACAAAATTTCGCCTGTGACAAGCTTCTTTTTGAATTTCGTCTTCTAGCAAATAAGAATAAGGATAATCCTGAAATTCAAGCTGAATTTGCTCAAGCGTTAATTAGTGTTCTTAGCAATTTTGCTCGAGAGTACAGACACGAAGAGCTAAACCAAGTTTTAGAAGAAATTACGAAAATCGCTCGTAGGTTTCCAGATAACGAAAAGATCCAACTCCTTCTTACTCGAGCAACAATCCTTTCTTCATTAACCCCTAGTAGGAATGAATAAAAAAAGTAAAAGTTTTTACTTTCGCTGACCTCTTATCATGGACCTATTATATTGTCCGTACAAAGTCTCAGCAAGACAATGGATTTTTATTTAGTATTTGTCTCACTAATCTAGATTGAATGCTAGATTGCCGAGGAGGATATGAGAATGAGTGATTTACAAAAAACAATACAAGATACTGTAAAAGATAATATTGAGAAAATTGAATCAGAAAGGTATGATTCGAAGGATCCAATCGTTACAATTAACAAAGATGATTCACCAGAGCAAATAATGATAAAATTAATTACTTCAGAACGCACAGGTGCTCCACTAAAATTTGGGAAAGAAACATTAAATCCTGCAGAGGACTTAGCTGAAAAGAATTACAAAAGTGGTATTAGAACACTCAATTCTTGGCAATTCAGAAATAGTGATAAATATTTCAGCGAAGCAGCTAAGACTGCTCGAGATCTGCAATTACAGCAGCGAATAAATCTTTACAAACAACTCCATAATTTGTTAAAATCTGTGATACAAACATCGCCTGACAGAATTGTAAGAAGTAAAGGTGCTTTCTTCCAAGAAGTTGTAAAACTGATGTCAAAATATGACAAATTAAGCGCTGCAGAACAAAACTATTACAGAAAGCAGGTTGATTCATTATATGAGCTTGCTCATCAATTAAAGACTGAAGAAAAGGAGATAAGAACACACCAATTACTCGCAAAGTGTTCTATGGCATTATTTAATCAAGAATACCTAGCTGCATATATTTGGTTATACAAGATATATTTGTTGAATAAAGAAACGTTTGATACAATAGCATCGGGGGATGAGATACTGAGGAAAGCGCTTAAAACACTCCATCAATACTTAGAAGCTGAAACCGGTTTAAAGGATGTTGAGGATTTACCAACAATGGCTAGTGCTTTTGATTTACAAACAATATTCATTGATCATCTAAGCACTATCTATGATGTTGAATTCTTGGTGGAAACTAAAGAGAAGTTTAGTTTTCCAGCTTATCGAGAAAATCAATAATTGAGGGAATTATTCGTGGATAAAATTTCCCCCCATTTGGAGATTTTGAAATCAAATCCAAACACTCCAAAATTTGTAGATTTTCAAGTATTAGCTGAAAGAACTCGAGAAGCGGAAGGAGAGAAGTATCAATTAGTACTCAAGTTAATGGATCCAAAAACAAGAGCTCATATATGTACTGCCGTTATTTATCCGATGGAATGGTTTCCCGGACGAACAAAAAAGTCAACATTCTCTCATTATCATAATGTGTTAAGGTATTGCTATGCTGGGCTAGCTTCTGAAAGAAGATCCCCTGAGCTATTATTGCAAATAATGAAAGCTGTTTGGAAACCTGAGAAGAAGGAGAATGCTGCTGAACAAGAAACAGAAAGTGGTCAATTAATTATTCTCAAATTCATAATTTCACCTGATTATAACATTACCGGGGCTGAACTTGAATCAGCTTTCAATTGTCCTGCTAAATACTTTTATCAATCATTTCTAGGATTACAACGAGCAATTAGAAATGCCCCAACTTCTATTGGTTTTGTAAGAGGTAATGCAATTCATAAAGGGATACAATATGCTTCTAATGAGTGGGTTAGAAGTGCTGACCCAGTAAAAGCTATGAAATCATATAATCGGGCTGTTCTTGATGAATGGCGGGATAATTTCTCTGTCTTATTAAGACGCAGCTACTCTCATGGACCAAATAAAGATCTAAAATTACCATTACAAGTTGATTCAATTATCGTAGATCAAATAGCAGAGCAATTTAAGGATATAAAAGAGAATCAACTACTTAATGAAACTTTATTGTTTTCTCCGGAAAGAGGGATATCTGGAAGAGCAGATCAAATAATCTTGAAAAAGGATTATGATGAACTCTGGGAAATAAAAACCGGTAGTAGGTATTTCATTGAATCTGATTATGATCCACTAACAGGTGTAACTCATCCTGGTGGAGTTCAAGCTTTTGCATATCATGAAATAATAAAAAAGGTAACAGGGAAAGCACCAAGAGCATACATTGAGTTCTTTGATGCCGATGCAGGATTGGACGATGATAACCCGGAAATTATCCCTCTCCAAGATCATGCAGTAATAAAGAGAAGAAAAATCGATTTAGCGGATGATCAAAGTGATGAATATTTAGATCTCCTATTACAGACAAGGAATATTGCGTTTGCTATTGAATCTGGTTTACTTTCAGGATATGATCGGTACAAAATTAACAGATTCCTTTCAAGAAGATTCATGCCTGCTCTTGGGACTGATTTTAATTTATTGAGTAGTAATTGGCGTAGAATTTGCAATTATTGCCCCTCAAACCAACAAGGAATTTGTTCTGATGGAAAAAGATTGCTTGATCCAGATATCTGGTTACATTTTCCACAAGATCTCTATGAATATTGGTCTTGGTATTTTAGACAACTAAAATTCGAATTAAACAATGTGAAAAGACATCTCCATAAATTAGCAACAACAGAGATCGATATTCTAGAAAATCAAGGCATAACAATATCAAATCTGAAATTGGAGAAATTCGATTCGTATCGATATGTCCTTACTTTATCATCTGATAAGAAGATCTTCACTAGAATTAGAGAAGGAGATGATGTTTTCATAACACCCTCCGACTTACTACCTGGTGAAATATTTAGTGTCGAAGGAAAAATTTCCTCCCTTAGTTCAAAGGGAATTATAATCAAGGCAAGGTCAACTTTGAAAAGAAGAGGGAAAATTGCAGATAAATTCAGAGTTGATCAAGTTCAGAATGTTATCTTCTCACAATGGCAATCGCGTTCATTAACAGATTTCCTCTTTGAATCAATGAATCGATCTGGAATTCTAGGCAGAAAAATAAGCGACAAAGAATTACCTTACCTAATAAAATTAATTCTCGGAATATCAAAACCCAATAAAATTAAACCAATTCCAAGAGCTGGTTTGATAAAAGACCTTGACAAATTTAAAGTAGAAGCCATTGAAAAAGCTCTAGGGTTACAACCGGGAGATATACTACTCGTTCAGGGACCACCTGGTTCTGGAAAGACAAGAATGATCGCTCAATTAGCTAGGGAAATCTTTTCAGAATATTACTTGTTGAATTCAAAACTAGTAAACGATAAGGAATCCAATCTATCAAAACCTGTTCTCATCTTAGCAAATACTCATCGAGCTGCAGATGAGGTTATCGTAAAATTATCTGCGTTTAAGGAATTAAAACCATATATTGTTCGTTTGGAATCATACTCAAAGGATCACTCAGAAGAAGTTCAAGAATATATTCTCCCTAATATAACGAAATTTGATGAAACTCTCAGCGAAAAAGCAGATGCAGACGTATTAGTTACAGTATTAAAGAAAGGGATAGAGCATTATCAAAAAGCTGGAATTATCGTAGGTACTCTCGGTAGTGTAGGAAATAATCTCCTAAAGGGTTTGAATTTTCATTGGGTTATTATTGATGAAGCAGGGCAAGCTACAGAACCTGCAAGTCTTGGAGCTTTTAGACATCGATGTCTTCCAACAGAATCAACAGAAGGATATCCTCGAGTAGTTTTAGTGGGTGATCACAAGCAATTGCCGCCAGTAGTTTCTGAAGAAACAATAGAACATACTCCAGCTGTTCCAAAAGTACTGCTAAATGCTGGGTTGAAGAAAGAAAGCACACTAAAGACATCATTATTCGAACGTTTGTTTACAATGTGGGCGGGAAAAACTGACAATGTAGTCATCTTATCTGAACATTATCGAATGAATGAAGCAATCTCACGAATAATAAAGAACGCCTTTTATCCCTCAGTGAATTATATCCCTGCGAATGATGCAATAGGAAAACACACAATCGATGAATTTCTTGAATCCTATGATTCGATAAATAATACAAAAAACTCACTTTCAGAATTAATTGAGAAATTATTCATTTCAACTAAACCTGTTATTTTTATCAACACAGAAAAAGACAAAGCAGCTCTAGAAGGAATAGAAGAAATCGATATTCAAACTGAATCTCGTTTTAATATTCGAGAATCACAAATCATAGGAAGAATCATTGCCGAATTTTTAGCTCTGTATAATGAGGAAGATTGTATTGAGATTGCAAAGCAAATTGGGATCATTTCTCCTTATAGACATCAAAATAATCTCATCTATGGAGAGCTTCGAGCAAATAATATCTCCGAAGAAATTCTAGAAAACTTGCGAGTTGATACTGTTGATAGATTTCAAGGGGATGAGCGTGAAATAATAATTCTTAGCCTGACAAATAGTAATGATAATAATATAATTGGTCAATTGCATCGTGATTGGCGAAGAATGAATGTTTCAATAAGTAGAGCAAAAGCTAAACTCATCCTTGTAGGTAATCAGCGAACATTCACTCAGAAAAGCTCAGATGAAAAAGAAGATGAAGCGAAAACAATCTTCAAAGAAGTCTTTCGAACAATAAATGAATTAAAACAAGAGAATTTAGCTGATGAATTCTCATCTAATAATATATCAATTTAGTTAATGGAGTAATTAGAAGTGCTTACAGTAATGAATCTACATAAAATGCTCATGGAATTATTATCCCTCAAGGAAATTGGTTGCACATACGACTTTAAAGAACGGTTTGAAGTTGCTTTATCAACTTTAGAAGTATTAGATTTAGTAAAATTGATTAGAACTAAAATTCCCGCTTGTGGGGACCATTGTGAAAGGTATAATGATTGTATCTGGATTCCTATTTTTCAAAAGAAGAAAAGTAAAAGCAAACACAAACTAACAAAAGATGGGCTCTCATTACTTGAAAATTTAACAGCTGAAAATTTGACTGATGCTGAAATCCAGACAACAATAACTAGTTATTTAATTAATTCTCGAATAGTTGATCAAATTAATTCTTTACTAATAGGAGAATCAAATTTGACAAAAGAACGACTCGTAACCACTTTACTTAAAGAAACCAATCTAAGTTTACAAGCAATCCGAACAACCATCAAAGATATTCTAGATTTATTAGTCTCAGCACAAATAATTGGCATAAAAGAAGGCACCCTAGTAAAATATGTATGAAGAATAATAATTAAATAGCTAATAAAAGAAATAATGTTTTGAATTACCTTACAAAGGGAAAAAATATTTTATGCAAAGAGAATACTCTAAACTGAGTTAATTTGGATAGTGCCTAAATATGTCATTAAAGAACGTACAAAGTTCATTATTAAGTCAAATTGGCTTCTCAGAACAAGAACAAACTGTGTATTTGACCATTCTTGGTATTGGGAATGCTTCTTTAGGTGAAATGTATTTACAAACAGGAATCGATCTCGATGAGCTACAACAAGTAGTTCAAGATTTGTCAAATCGTGGTTATTTAAAAAAGATCGAAGGGAAAATAAATAGATACATTGCTGTTGAACCTTTTCTTAAAGGATTCTTGTTTGTGGAAAAAGAATTCCAAAATGATATAATTGGTATTGAAAATTCTCTCATCAGTGTTTTTGATACAAGTTATGATTCCTTGACACAAAAAATGTCAGACTTCAAAGTTTCGATTGAACCTATTTTTGCTAAAATTGCTGAAGAGTTGAGAACATCTAATGAGCAACTTAAGATGGAATTAACCAACTCAATTTACAGGCATTCTGATAAGGTATCAAACTTAACCGAAGATTTTGATTTAATGTTAACAGATGGTTTTGCGAAAACCTTCCTTTCAATTAGTAATGAATTGTCTAATCTTAGTAATGAAATTAGTGTAATGTTACGAGATGAGTCCGATAAAGCAACTGAAAGATTGCAAAAATTCGAGCAGTTGATGAATAAAACAGTTCAGGATATGATAACTCCATTAGATAATGCATTAATTGAGTATAAGGGAACTGCTCCGGAGCGATTAAAAACCATTCTGGAAGAAAATCGAAGTGAAATAAGCTCCCTTCAGAAAAACGTCAAAGCAATTACCAAATTCAGTGTAACAGAATTACAAAAAGCTTTGAAAGAATTTGAAGTAGAAATTACAACTATAACAAAAAATACCACTCAAATTTATTCTAGCGTAATTAGTAATTACAAAAAAGCATCTCGTGAATTATTTGATTTGGAGAAAGGCAAACTCGAAGCTGCTAATGCAAAAATGATTGAACAAGTAGGAAAGAATATTGACAGATTGTCTACTGAATCAACAAGTCTAAAGGGAAATATTGACGAGATTGCCAAAGCAGGCTTGCTAAAAAGACCAGATCCTAAACTTGTTCAAGAAGCTAAAGAACAAGCAGATAGAATTGATTCTTTATCACAGAAAATCAAAGGTTCATATGATGGTGTGATGAAAGTCTATCAAAAAGAAATCATTGAAGGAATGACTCAACTCATCAAAAATAATGATTCAATGTTAGCGAAACAACTCAAAGAAGGAACAACTCATCTAAAATCATTAAAGACAACTCTAAACTCTAAATGGGCTGCAGTTGCAAAGAAATTTGAACTAGATCTTAATAACGCAATAAAAGATGTTCTAAAGGAAACAAATCCAAAGATAACCAGCACTTCAAAAGAAGCCTTCACTAATACGTTGAAACACATTGAAGGATTAAAGTCTAATATTTCACTTACACTTGCCCCATTAAGAGATGTTGTTTTTACAGATCTTGAGGATGCTTTGGAAAACCTCTTCCTAAATTCCTCTAAAAGACTACGAATGCACAATGAAAGTAACAACAAGGCTTTGGAAACCATAAGATATCTTTCAGACGATATGAAATTCGCTTTCAAGACACAAGTACAAGAAGAGCTCAGCAAACCAAAGTTGATTGCTTCAGAAATGATATCCGAATACACATCCACTTTGGATAACTATCTGACAACTTTAAACAGAGATCAAAGTGCATCACTAGATTTGATTGGTAAGGCTGGAGACACTTTCCTTTTAACAATCAAAGATTCGTTTTCAACATCGAGCAATGAAATTTCAAGCAGACTAGCAGGAATTATTTACAAGGTAAATGAAACAAAAACCTATCTCCAAGAAATAACTGATTCAGTCGATCAAATCATTCCTGTACCAAGACCACACTCAGTGATTGTCTATGGAAATCAAAACTCAATGGTATCTATCTATGATATGCTCCTAAGAACAAAATCCACTTGCACTGTTGTGGTGCCAACAATAGATCAAGCACTTGTAGATCTTCTAGTAAAGAACATCTCAAAACGAGTAAGAATTAGAGTATTAGCTGATATTGATCCGTTCAGAGATGAAGCTCTCATAGCTACATTGAAAGAACAAGGGAACATCACTATCTGGCAATACACTATGCGAGATTTCTATGCTGTAACTCGAGATGGTGCAGAAGTACTCTTAGCACCAGTTGCACGAGAAGGAGAACTAACAAGCTTCGTCACAGAACAGGATGCACTCGTAAGAGCAATTCAACAAATAATTAATGCTTCCTTTATGGCTCGTTCAAAAGAAATCTGAGCCATAAAATATTCTATTTTTTTATTTTTTTTCTTAGTTGAAAACTGATAATAGGTTTTTCAAACCTTTAAACCAATTAGCAATGCTCATCTGAATGTTTTTCTTTGCTTTAGGTGATAAATGCCACATGTCAATTAAATCGAATTCTCGTTTAGCAGTCATGAAGAACTCTTTGAGAATAGGAAGGATTCGTTTCTTCTTTTTCAACATCCTCTGAGGAACT
>JAGMDP010000220.1 GCA_023128635.1 Candidatus Heimdallarchaeota archaeon
ACTGTTGTTGGTTTAGCAATCTTTCTAATTGTTAGGTATGTGCGCAAACCAAAGAATGAGTTTTCTGACATTGATAAAGTTGCTATCAAAAAAGAGAAAAAGAAATTACATGAAAAAGAGTGGTAGAAAGTTTTTTCATAGAATCCAACTAGCTATTCGTGTTAATTATTGGAGCAAAGTACTTTGTATGGAGATTTTAGTGAGAAATTAGCAAAACTAGTTGTGCAATACGCTGTGAACGTTCAGAAAGGTGATAAGGTACAGATTACCGGGGCAGCAAATGCAGAGGGTCTAATCAGAGAGATTTACAGAGAAATTATAATTGCAGGAGGACATATTGTAAAACTGGATGTTGGTTTTTCAGGTTTCCAAGAGATCTTCTTCAAGCATGCAACTGAAGACCAAATAAAATATATCGATGAAGTTAGTTATGAACATGTCAAAAAATTAACTAAAGCGATATACATATTTTCATCATATAACACTCGATCATTAACTAATATTGATCCAAAATTGTTAGTAATGCAACGAAATGCTGGCAAAGAATTAAACGAGATTTTTAAGAAACGAGCTGCTGCAGGCGAAATTGATTGGAATATCTGTCCTTATCCAAACTTAGCTATGGCTCAAGAAGCAAGTATGGGTATTGAAGAATACAAAGAATTTGTTTACAAAGCACTTGCTTTAGATAAACCAGATTCGGTTAAATTCTGGAATAAGATGGAAGCAAATCAAAACGAGATAGTCAAGATTCTAGATAAAGGAAAAGAAATTCAGATAATTGGAGAAGATACAGACTTATCTTTGGGTATAGCCGGTAGAAAATGGATTAATAGCTGTGGTCACAAGAATTTACCAGATGGTGAGGTCTTCACATCACCAATAGAGGATTCCGTTAATGGAACAATTCGGTTCACTTATCCGGGTATTTATATGGGTCGGGAAGTAGAAAATATTTGGCTTAAATTCAAAGATGGGCAAGTAATTGATTATGATGCAGCAAAAGGAAAAGATGTCTTGAATAATGTTCTCGAGTTAGAGAACGCAATAATCTTAGGAGAACTAGCTGTCGGTACAAATTATGGGATACAAAGATTTACCAAGAATATGCTTTTTGATGAGAAAATAGGTGGAACCATTCATTTAGCCTTAGGTTCTGGTTTTCCTGAAGCTGGTTCAAAGAATAAATCTCCTATTCATTGGGATATCTTGAAGGATATGAAAAGCAAAGATTCCAAAATTATTCTTGATGGTGAAGAGATATACAAAGCAGGTAAATGGTTAATTCCCAAATAATTGGATTGCTCTTTACCTTCATTTTTTTGTTTTTAATTTAATAGGAATTATTAAAAACAGTTAAGAAAGGAATTACTAAAATAGGTAATTGAAATATAGTTCATTGAATGTAGATCTTGGAATCTGGAGGATATAATTTGAAAATAAAAATAAAATTCGTGTTTACATCATTTCTCGGGTTACTAATCATATGCAATTTCATAGCATTTGCTGGTATAGATGGTGCGATAACAAATCCAATTGATCACTTTGGTTATCAAGAAAGCCCCGAAATTGTTAATTGGGGTGGAGATCAAGATGAAGGATCAGTTTTTGCTCAAGTAGATGAAAATGGCTTTTTGTATGTAACCTGTTATTCAAAATCATTCGGTATCACAGGAGAAGATATCTGGGTATTGAAGTATAATCCCGAAATGAATCTCTTATGGAATGTAACATGGAAAACCCCTGATTCCGCAAGACCTGCTGGCCTTGTTATTGCTGGTAGTAATATCTATGTTGGAGGAACAATCGTTACAGATATTGGTGGTGCCTCATACATTCATGATGCCTTTCTAGTGAAATTTGCTAATAATGGAACAAGATTGTGGAACATTACAAGACACGATCCTAACCAAGAAGATGATGTAACAAGTGTCTCCATAACTTCAGATTTCGTGTTTTTAACTGGTGCTTGTAACAGCTCTCAAGGTGACTTGTTCATTCAAAAATACTCTCTCAGTGGAACATATCAGGATACATTTTATTATGGAAACACAGCCCCAAGAGAGCAAATTATGCCTGGTGGAACCGTTATAGATTCCGAAGGTAATTTCTATATTGGAGCTTCAACGGATAATTGTCCTCCAGGAAATATAATGGATTTAGTTTTGATAAAATTAAATGCAACAGGATATCATATCTGGAATAGAACTGTTGGTGATACAAACCCAAATG
The DNA here is from genome assembly GCA_023128635.1 of Candidatus Heimdallarchaeota archaeon. Next base: position 2,233 of record JAGMDP010000220.1, read on the forward strand.
ACCGAGGGTATGATGTCGCTATATCAGGTAATTACATCTACGTTGTTGGTGATCTTGGTATTGCAGATGCTGCTATTGTTAAATTCAATTCTACAGGGGAAATACTGTGGAATGTCACTTGGAACTTACAAACAGATCATGGTAATTCTATTTCAATGAATTCTCATGGAAACCCAGTCATTGCAGGAGCCACTGATTTCTACAATCCAACCGGGGACATAATAATGGCTGAATATCTCCCTAATGGAACCTTACTTTGGAGTGACTCTTATAAAGGACCATTAGGAGATCAACCAGATGATATTCAAGCACACGGGAATTTAATGTATACATTAGGTCGATCAAATAATGCAACCGGTGGTTATGATGTCGTCATTATTGTTTACACGGACGATACAGTAACATATTTCCCACCGATGGGTCCATACGGCAGAATTTTCGGATCAATCATAGGTGGTCTACTTGCTGTTTTTGCTATTTTCTTTATCGTTGCAATACTCTTAACATATTGGAAAAAAGCTTAAGTTAACTTTTTTCCATTTTTATCTTATTTTCTAATCCTATTGATTATTTAAACTCCAATCATAATCTTCAAACTTAATCAGATACCTGGAAAAATCGATTGGATCTTCTTTCCAATATTTATTGATAAAATGTTCTAATCCCCCTACTATTTCGAAATCTCTTTTATACCACTTGAAGATGCGTGAAAGATAAACAGTTTTAGTTTCTTCATCTATTCTTACATTTCCT
>JAGMDP010000221.1 GCA_023128635.1 Candidatus Heimdallarchaeota archaeon
CATGCTTCTAGTGTTCATTCGATTCTTCCCTTTGTTTTTGGGTTTCTTATTACTGGATGGTCTTGCGCTTGGCTGTCTTATTTGATGGTTGTTTATCCAAATCCTATCAGCCATTTTATCGGTGTTACTCTTCTTCCTCCCTTTATCTGTGGCTTATACGTTGGGATATTCTTCCGTCAAAAAAGTGCGAAGATAATTTCGATTGTTTTTACTATGATTCTAAGTCTTCTTTACCCCATTTTCACCGTTTCTCTATATGATTATAGGTGCACAGGTTGTCCTGATTATCACTATGTTACAATATGTTGTGTTTTTGCTGGGAATTTACTTTTTGTTGGAATGATTAAACTTGTTAATTTCATATCTTTCCGATTTTCGGCTAAAACTGGTGAGAACACTGTATTTACTCGTAATTGGTATCGCTTCAATGAAGGCAAATTCTTTTTCGCTACCTGGACTCATATCAGTATTCTTCAATTGTTACCATTATTATACTACTCAATTTGGTTTCAAAGAAATTACTTCTTGAATGTTCTCGCAGTGATTATTCTTTCCTTGGGTCTTTCACTGTTCTTCTTCTTTTACTGGCGAAAGTCTCGAGACAAGTTTCACCAATCAGCTCAAACAGAACCTTCTGGAACAACATCTGAGTAATTCATCTCCGGAAATAGTTCTTTTAGAATTTCGTAGAAAAGGAATAATGGAACAAAAGCAAGTTTACTGCCACTCATTTTTTAGTAAAGCAAATTAACCCACCAAATTGGTTTATCCGTTCACCTGCTGCAGTTTCAGCATCAATTATCTTTACATTTACTTTTTTATTATTCAAAATTTGTAAGAGACGATTTAAACGCTGTTTTTGCTTATGGTTATTTAGAAAGCTATCACTAAGCATAACATATTCTGTTTGTCGATTACCAATCTTCTTTTTTTGGTATGTTAATTCTTCAATCTCTTGAAGAGAGTATAACACAATTTCACCCTGATCAATTCGATTAAGACGTTCTTCTAATTCTTCAATGATAGCTGCTGCTTCTTTAGTTGTGGTTTCAGTAATAATTTTTTGCAGTTCCTTCGCTTGTTGTAATTCAAAAATGTCCTCTGCATTACTTGCACTACCATCAATAGTTCCTATAGAAAGCAAATTTGCACTTGTCTCTTGAGTTAACCATTTGTGATGTTTCTTGATATGTTCTTGAAAGATCTCAGAATAGTGACTATTTCTTGGCTGAACGATTATTATACTTCTAATACCCTCTTTGATATGCTGTCTTAACGTATCAATAACTAATTCATGGAAATTGTAGAGCTCATTGTCAGCTAATTTATCCCTTCGTTTAGTGATAGTAATAGTTTCAAGTGGTCTTACTATTTTGCTGAAAACTTGCCACATAACAGCTTTTTTTGTTTCAAATCCAATCAATATAGCAAGTGGATATCCTCGATTCTTGCGAGATCTTTTTCGCTTTTTACTCAAAAATGGCTTCTCCTTCTATATTCAGTTTCAAGTATAGTCTTCTTTGCTTTCAATCATGCTAATGAATAAAAAAAGCTATTCCTTTTCCGGAAATAATCTTTTAATAGTTAAACTCCTTACTTTCTAGCTAATCATGAAGTTAGAATTCCCTTTGACCCCTGAAAAGATCCGAGAGGGAATGGAAAAGGTTATTTCTTCTATCCGTGAGGAAACAAATTGGGATGTGCAGCGGACTCTTTCAGACGTAACCATTGAGATAGGCGATGCTCCAGAACAAGGATATACTTTTGGTGTGAACAAGGTAAAAAACAAGTTTATTTTTGCAGACTGGGTTAATAGTGTTCAACCTGAAATAACTAGTAGGAAGATCTGGGAATATATCATAATTCGTGAAAGCTTGTCACTTTTCGTTAAAGATGAACTACTTGAGAAAGAAATTTCTGAATTAACAAGTTTATTTCTTAATTTTATGGCAATGGCTTATCAGAAGAAATTATATGAAGGAAAATCATTCGAATCCGAATTCCAATTACTAAAAGCTAGATTTTTGTATTTATCCGATGAAGATAAAATAGCTACAAAACAACTGGAAAAGGAATTAGATTCTTTACTAACTATTATTGTTACTCAAAGCATTACTTATGAATTGATTTACAAAACTTACTTGTTTTTCATTGAAGATATTCCATTAAATGAAATCGATGTAGAAGAATTAGTTAATGATTTCCATAGATATTTATCCTCTTCACCAGAGGAGATTGCTGCTCCAATTCAATTCAAGGATTCTATTGTAATAATAATAAATGAGCTCATAAATGAAGGACATAATGCTTCTGCTATTACCGTAGCAAAAAATCTGCGATTAAATCACTCTACAGTTACTAAACATCTAACAAAAATAGTATCAAGATACAATGCATCTTGGAGGAAAGAAGTTAATTGGATTGCTTTAGGATTACATGCTTATTTCTTTCTTTTGAAATTTAGTAAGAGTAAAATATCAGAAAGAGAAGCACTTGCTAAAGATATTCTCGATATAAAATACATCTTTGAGTTATTTGATGGCGAGGATGAAGATTCAATCTATTTATATTCAGCACTTTATTGTCCTCATACGGTGATAGACAATCTTACTCATAAATTTGAAAAATTAAAAAACAACAAAACGATACTTGATTTTGAAGTAAAACCAATAAAAAACAGGCACTTTAGAACATCATTTACTAATCCACAAATAAAACCCTCGATATCGAATTATAATAAACTACTAGATGGTAAATTACCAATTCAGAAGTTTGTTTTGTGGAACAGCAAAGATGCTTTTAATGAAAAAGAAATTGATCAATTGGAATTAGATAAGAGATTACTCAATTTTCTGTCAATATTAATCTCAAAATCTGTTACAACAAAAGGATATTTTGGTGTTTGGTTATCTGAATTAAATGATTTTTTGGTTGCAAATGAAATTGATCCAAATAGTACACTTGATGCAACAAACTTCTTCAACAGAATGCAAAATATCGCAATTGAAAAAGGATTATTGGACTATCGATTAACCATAACTCCCTCAATATTAAATTCACATGAACAATTATTTGTAACATTGAAAAGCAACCCAGATTTAGATTCAACATTAAGAATTATTGATGAGCTTTCAATTTTTGGTTGGATAGGTATTTTACATTCATATGAAGAAGTTTTTCTTTATATTAATGGCTTGAACTATCAAGATAAATTAGTAAATCATATTACTGAGTTTTTAGATAAAAAAAATATTGAATTTAGAGTAATTTCTCATAAAAGTCGACTATTAAGATATGTTCCTTATAGTTTATTATTTGATTACAAAAATAAGAAATGGATAATTTGAGATTAAATTCTTAAAATAAATTAGATGAGGTGAGGATATTATCCTGCACCGCCAGTTCCTGCATCGCCTTGACCAAAGCCACTTGGGGCTTGGACAGAAGCTGTAATTCCGCCTGTAGCTAGAACTGCTAAAATGATCAATGCTAAAGAGATTATTTTTGGATTAACTTTTTTCATTTATTTTGAGTCTCCATTTGTTGAATTCAATAAGAAATTACGGGAAATAATATAAAAATGAAAAAATCTGGACAATAAAAACAGTTATTGTGCACGAGTTGTGCATTTTTGTTTTGAGTATAAAAACCTAACAAATATCACTTTTCAAATATTTTTGCGTTTCATCTCGAGTATCCTTGTCTTCTAAAGTGTCAAAATGGCGAAAAAGGGGTTCTTTTATATAATTTTCAGAATATCTCTTTTGAAGGAAATAACGAGATGGAATTTTTGGAAATGTGCGGTCTCCATTGCATTTAATTTCCCCATCTCTTCTTTCTTTAATAGTCTCCAAAAAGAGTCTCTCTGCGACCTCTTCGGGTGCTGCGACAATTCAAGGGGGCTCTTTCTTTTTTCTGCTCTTCTTTCACAATCTATAGTCATTTCGAAGCTATTTAAGAAGGAAATTTCTCTATAGATTTCCACTCTTTTTTTGTTTTCAAGATAATTTTGTCTTTAAACAATATCTTATAATTCTTTTTCAGACTAAAGTTTCTTTTTGAATTTAAATTAATATACTATTTTGGTTGGATCCTTTTCCTTAATAAATTGTTTATTTGAATATGTTCTTACTGATATTAATCATTTATTGTTTATTTTTTTAAACTCTTTATATACTTAATGGCTATTTTTCACAAGGATTTAAATAGGTTCTTGAGAATTTATAATAGAAGAAGCACGATCTTTTAGACATTAATTGGGTCAAAAACAAAGTTCGCTTCATACTATATCTGAAAAATAGTTGACCCAACACTTTGATGAATTGTAATCACTACGAGGTGATTTTGTAATGGATAAAATACATTCAGTTGGTCTTCCCGATAACTCCTATATCATGTGTGTGGAGTGTGGAAGAAAAATAGAGGAACAACACATTCTAGATGCCGAAGAAATTCAATCCTGTTTTTATTGTAACAGAAAGAAAATTCAAAGGTTTTAGTTCTAGAATTGGAAAGATATGATGATTTCTACAAAATCTCTTTCTTTCTTTCTTTCTCATTTTTTTTTGTTGATTGATCTGCCAAACTACTTTTGGGATTAATCGTATATTCACTCATTTCTATACTAGTTGTTCTTATTTCATTTTTTACAATAAAAAGAATGAAGTAGCTTATTACAAAGCTGCTTCTTTTTGAGTTATTATTGTCTTCTTCTATAAATTGCAACTAAACCAAATAGGAGAAATGCAACCATCCCGCTAAACCATACTATTGACGCTTTTTGAGTACTAAGTTCATTTAGCAAGATTAAATGGTATAGCTTAGTCGTTGATCCCGTTCTGAATTTCGAGTAAAGCTCTAGTTTGTCCAGATATCCCCATTCTATATTATAGCTTGCTTCATAAATATCATCCCAGTAGACTTTATGTTCATAAAAGAATAGTATTCCAGAATCATGTCGTTCATATTTCATAATTAGGAGGTTGTCCGTTAAAGTTACATCGTATGATTCAGTAGAATTATCAAATTCCAGTGGTTGATTAACATCATAATAGTGTTGAAAAGTACTGACATTACTACTCTCAACATAAAGGATTGTTGGAAGTAATAAAGTCCAATCAATATATTGATTTGAAGCTAAATTAGTGGAGAGATTGAGTTGTGAAGCATCGTC
>JAGMDP010000222.1 GCA_023128635.1 Candidatus Heimdallarchaeota archaeon
TATGCTTGATGCTTTTGTTAAATCAGAATCGAAATGCTTCATTTATACAAGCTCTATTGCTGTGTATCAAGCATTCAATGGAAAAAAACGATACTATGATTTGGATGAAAATAGTCCTTTAGGCGAACTCAAGGGAGAACCTTATCAAGTAACGAAGCGAATAGCTGAGAATCTTGTTAGAGATTACGCCAAAAAGAATCCAAATAAAACAATTATTATTACTAGATTAGGTCCAATAATTGGAGCTGGTGATAGACAAACAATACCTTCTATGGTACAAGTAATGAAATATAGACTACTTCCAAAGCTCATTAATCGTGGAAAGCATTTATTTGCAATTACTTCTGCTCGTGATGTAGCAAGAGGACAAGTATTCTTAGCTGAGTATACTGAGGATATATCAGGGGAAATCTACAACATTGCTCATGAGCCTATCTCTTATCGTAGAATTATGAATGTCATTGCTGACCATTATCAAAGAATACCCCCGAAATTCTCAATCACTTATTGGTTCTTCAAATCTCTTTTACCTTTACTTCGTGTTTTGCATAAGATTTTTCCAAAGATAAAACTAATTAAAACTGCTCTTTCTCCAATAACGATTAAATACGTAGGAAAAACTTACATCTACAATTCTACAAAATTGAAAAATCTTGGATTTAAATATCTAGTAACTCCTGAAGAAGCAGTCATTGATAGTCTTATATATCTTGACCCTGAGAAAAAAATGTTAAAACCAAGTTGGCGATTTAAACGAAAACTTAAACAAAATTAATGAAATGAATTAGTTTAATGATTAATTAGAGGATTATAATTTGATTAAATGTGTAAGTTTTGATTTTGATAGGACAATATCACATGTTACGCCATTAACACATCATTTTGTTCCTAAACTACTTGCTCAGAAAGGGATAAATGTCTCAGTAGAAGAGTTTTTACAGCACTCAATTTATTTACGAAAAAATATGCCTGAGCATTTAGTAGATAGGTTTAGCAAATATGGAACACTTCCAAAAGAAGAAAGAGAACAATTTCTCAAGGAATATAATCGTGCTAGAGTAGATATGATTGATTTAACATATTCCGGAGATGATTTGGAAGAATTAAAAAATTGGTTAGTGGATCAGATTTATTCAACGCAAAAGAAAATTCTCTATGATGATGTTGTTGAGACAATAAATAGATTGAAACAACTGGGTAAGATGGTCTATATTTTATCTGGCAATCATTCAGATGGAATAACTGAATTGTTAGACCAAGCAGGTATTCTTGATTCTTTTGAAGAAATCATAACCGTTGACAAATATTTTACCGAAAAAACTGATAATTATCAGGTTTTATTAGATTTGTCAAAATTAAAACCAGAAGAAATACTGCATATTGGGGATGATGTAATGGGTGATGGTTTTGGACCTATGAAACACAACATAAATGTACTAATAATCAGAAGAGAAAAGCAAATGGTTGCTTTTGAAGATCCGGATAATAATTTCAAAACGATTACCACTTTACAAGAATTATTCAACTTTCTCTGATAAACCACTTGTTCATTTATTGTGTATGGGATGAATTTAGGTGTAATCCTAATGTTTCTTCATCTAAACCCCAAGCCATACCCATAAGTTGTGTGAGATAATAAACTGGAAGTTTAACTTCTTTCTTAATTATCTGTGAGATAACAGCTTGTTTTGTCTCATATTGACTTTGGCAGAACGGACAAATAGTTGCCATTCCTTCATAACCCATCTCCATGAGTTCAGTAAGTTTGTTACCAGTCATTCTAAATGGCATATCATGTTCTGATATGATGCCACCTGCTCCACAGCACTCATGAAGAGTAGGATATGCTTCAGTTTCTAATCCAATATCTTTCATAATAGCCATCATTTTTTCTAAACGAGGGATTCCATCAATTAGTTCTTCGCCACGTTCTTCCTCACCATGACAACCTAAATGTACAGCAATTTTCTTTTTCGAGAATTCCTTAGTTACTTTTGCTTTTATTTCCTCTCGAGCTTCGTAAAAGACATCTACGAGATGAACAATCCTTAGTTTTCCTTTAAATGTCAGACCTTCTTTGGCTAATTGCTTGTTTATCTTCTTGCGTAAACCCGAATCCACAAGTAATTCTGCTCTTGCTTCATTGAAAGATAAAAAGCAACCATTGCATATGGGAATAAGATTTCTCTTTTCTTTTTCAGCTACAGCCATATTCCTAGCTGCAAGATAAAGCCATGCAGTCTTATCTAATGATATAAATGGAAAACCACAGCAATTGAATTCTTCTTGTACTTCAATTGGTAGGTTTAGTTCTTTTATAATTGTTCGAACAGATAACTCAAAGGCATATTGGGAAGTAGGTACTTTGCACCCTAAGTAAAGATAGGCTTTGTCCATGGTTATTCCTCCGCAGTTCCTGCTTCGACTTTCTCGCCTTCACATCCGGTATCGAAAAAACCAAGCTCAGTCAAGGCTTCCGTTATAGCCTTCGTATTAACTTTCGGAAGAGGTGGTAATCCTATCTCTTCTCGATTATATTCATCAAAATCTTCGGTTATGATAATTTCTTCCTTAGAAGATAAGCCTGTTTCTCTAAGAAGTCTGCTTAAAACCTCGAATCCTTTTGGAACATGTTCTTTTGCACATTTGTAGCTTTCATTTTTAAGCTCTGTTACAATTAGAAGGGGAG
>JAGMDP010000223.1 GCA_023128635.1 Candidatus Heimdallarchaeota archaeon
ATTTCTTATTATTATAATCAACTGGGAGCTTGTGGTGGAAGATCTATTCATTCTTTAGCAAGAGAAACGACAGAATTACGAGATGCAGCTCGAGAAAAACTTGCTAACCACATTAACACTAGAAGCACTAATGAAATCATTTGGGTAAGGAATACTACCGAAGCAATGAATTTAGTTGCAAATGCATTGCATTTCGAGAAAGATCATGAAATAGTCACAACAAATCTTGAGCATCATAGTGGGGTATTACCTTTTCATAAAGTGATGAAAAGAAAAGGATTAAAGCTTAAAATTGTAAATGCTGATGAAGAGGGATTATTCAATGTTGAAGATTTCGAAAACACCATAAACAAAAATACTCGTTTAATATCAATTGTTCATACTTCTAACGTAAGTGGAACAACAGCACCTCTAGATGAAATAATAAAAATTGCTCATGACTACGGTGCCTTAGTATTATCTGATGATGCTCAATACTTTCCCCATAAAAAAATGGATGTTCAAAAATCCGATGTTGATTTTTGCACTGTAAGTATGCATAAAGCTCTTGGACCTACGGGAGTAGGTTTTCTCTATGGTAAAGAGCACCTGCTAAAAGAGATGGATTCATTTATGGTTGGAGGTGACACAATAATCGATGTGCGATATGAAAACGGCGAAGTCGTCCCTACTTATCTTGAACCACCCCATAAATTTGAGGCTGGACTACAAAATTATGCCGGTGAAATAGGTGCTGGTGCTGCAATTGATTATCTCAATTCCATTGGTATGGAAAATATTGAGACTCGAGAGAATTATCTCACGGAAAAATTATATGATGCTCTTAAAGACATCTCTGGCATCAAAATTGTAGGTCCTCAAAATGCACATCAGCGAAGTGGGTTAGTCGCCTTTAAATTAAAAGACATGGATACTGCAGGGGACATAGCTAACTTTCTAGATTGTGATGTAGATGGTCATAAAATTATGGTTCGCGCTGGTTCACATTGCACAAATCCATTTCACTATTCGCTTGGTATTCATCCAAGTGAAGGAACAGCTCGGGCTTCTATTTATGTCTATACAAACGAAGAAGACATCAAAATCTTGAAGGAAGCTCTAGAAAAGCTAGAAGATATTCTTGAAAGTTCATAGTTTAAATGAATTGAATATAGCTTATTCCTATATTCAATTGCATTACTAACCATTCCACATATTATATGGCACTTGATTTCCCTCATTTGTTGTTTTTGGGAAACCTCTTCTCTCTTTTTCAATTGCAGCTTGAAAAGAACCATATTTTTGTAAAATTTGGTCTTCAAGTGGTTTAGCGATTTCAAGAGCAGCTTTCACATGTTTGCTAGTAATTAACTCTTCACGATTTGTTGTCGCTAAATCCCCTGCAACCTTTATCAAACCTGCAAGTTCTCTTAATCTCAAAGTTAATGATGATTCTTCTTCATCTACCTTTTCAGCGATTACCCTTGCACTTTTTATTACTTCAAAAATTCCTTTCCTATCCATTGCAGGAATTTTGTCATCCCGAATTATTTCTTGAGCAATGAATTGCACGAGTTTTAATCGATTAGTTTCATTATCAGGCATTGCTGTCTTGAGTAGAATTTCATATCCATCTCCTTGAATTCTAGATCGCAATGGCGGGACAATACGTGGTAAATCAATCATGTTACAAGCAGCTACCAAAACAAAATCAGCTGGCACATCATCTACCCTTACGGAAGCACCTGAACTTTGAGGGTTTCTACCAATAATTGGAAATTTCTTTTCTTGTAAAGCTGTAAGCAATGATCTCTGTAATATTCCTAGTTGGGAAATCTCATCAATGAATAGTACACCTTGATGCGCTTCGTGGATTGCTCCTGCTACAACTCTTTTGTATGGAGGAGTCCCTAATTTATGATGTCCTCCATAAGGATCATGTAAACAATCTCCAAGGAGCTCAGTTGTACTCGCACCTGTTGCTTGGATAAAAAGAGATCTTCTTATTGGAACTAAAACTTTCATAGGTCTTGGTCCCTTTTTGGCTTTCGAAAGCTCGATAGCTTCATTATCAAAAACACGTATGTTGTTTCCTGCTTCTTCGAATAGTAGAATTTCTTCTCTTCCATCTGGGAGTTGGATTGCTTTAGAAACTTTAGAACCATCAGAGGATTTTGTACTATAAGATGCTAATGATAGCAGATCACCAAATCGAGATGGACTTTTCTTTCGCTTCGACTGCGAGCAATGAGGACATTTTCTTGTTTCAGGTATAGAGAATTTTCGGCAGTGTTCACAAGCATAACCTAGTTTAACAGCAATATCAAAAGGAGCTTTGGAAGGATGTATTAACTTTCCATATTCACCACCATTTGCTTGTTGTTTTCTATTTTTTAGCTCATGCAATTTCTTTCTTTCAAAAAATGGTCGTTCAGGATTTTCAGGATTATGAACAATCCATATTTCTTCTTCGGGTTGGCCCAAATGGAATGAAAGTGCTTGAGCGATCATTGATTTTCCAATACCTGGTGGTCCAATAAGCAGCAGATTTCTTCGCTGATGAGCAGCCATTCTAGCTATTTTTACCGCAAAATCTTGTCCAATTACCCGTTTCAATGGGTCTTTTGGTATTGGTATGTCAAAACTACTCTCAATATCCCTCATTCGTATGGCTTGTTGGTTATCTTCAGAGCTCACCTTCTCTTTGATAACAGGATTTTTTCTTTTATCAAAATCATCTGAAAATGTTTGTTCTTGACCTTTAGACATTTTTGTGCACAATATAAGCTCATCAAAAGAGTCTCTTAAAGAAACAGATTATCTGTATATTATATAAATAGATTTTACGAAAATCAAAAGAAAAGTGATTAGTTGGTTAAATAATCGCTATTAACCAACTCTAATCATTTCACGCGAATGTATAAAACTTTAGTTTTGCAGGACGTCTGTCAATTTTTCCTATTCTCGCTGCAACTATAACATCAATGTTTTTCTCTTCACAAGCATCAATTAATCTCTGGGTAAGAATTCCATCAAAGATCAATTTGGTTACTCCTTTAGCTTTCTTTACTTCATCAACAATTTTAGCTACTGGAACTCGTTTTAGTTCCTTTAATTTATCATTAAGGAATATACCCTCTTGTTTTTCTTTTCCATCAATATCTCTAACAATTGGTAATAGCTCATCCGGTATTTTTGGTGGGGGGGGTTTTCTATATCCACCCCTTCCTCCTCTATCTCTGGATGAAGGTCGGCGACTGTCTCTCGAATATGGTCTCCTAGAGGGAGGACGACTCGAAGATCTTGGTGAACCCCTACCTGTAGTCTGTGTTGGGGGTTTACTTGTGGTAGGTCTCTTAGTAGGAGTAGCAGTTGGTTTCGCTACAACTCTTTTAGGAGCAATTTTTGCACTTACTGGAGCAGCTTTGGGTTTTTGTATTTTCTTTGCTGCTTTTCTTTTGATTGCTTTTTCAAGGACATCTGCTGCATGAATTTCAGAAACAAAAGTAGCTTGCTCTATAGGAACTTTCTTACTTAATTGCTCAATAATCTCATCTGGTTTAAGGTCTTCAACCTCTTTACCTTTTGGAGCTCGAGCAACATAATCAATATCACTATACATTAGTAATTCTTTTAGGATTAGGTCTCCACCTCTATCACCATCAAGAAATGCAAGTGTTGATCGTTTTTTAGTGAGATCTATTACTACTTTTGGTACAGAAGCTCCTTCAACAGCTATTGTGTTTCTTACACCAGCTCGAAGACATGCTGCTATATCAGCTCTACCTTCTACAATTATAATTGAATCCGAATCATTAATTTCAGGTCCGGCAGGTAAATGCCTAAATTGGATTATTCCACCAACTCGAGCAGCTTTTAGCACTTCATCAGCTAAATCGCTTGAATCTTGATGAGTTTCTGTATTCCATTTTTGAAGAAGCTCAGAAGCACGTTCTCTGATTTTCTTCATTTTTTCAACCCTAATATCATCTATGCTTTTGATAGAGATTCTTGCTGAGCATGGACCAATACGATCTACTGTTTCAATTGCTGCAGCTAGGATCGATGTTTCCACCTTGTCTAAGCTTGATGGGATATCAATATAACCCCTAGTTTTACCTCCTCTGATATTCAAATGAACTTGAATGCGTCCAACTCGTCCGCTTTTTTGTAATTCTCGTAGTTCAAGTTCTTCAGAGAGTAATCCTTCTGTTTGACCGAATAAAGCACCGACAACATCGGGTTTTTCAACCAAACCATCAATTGTGAAATCTGCACGTATCAAATATTTTGTAGTTGACGGTTCATCGTGCATTGCACTCTGTTTATTATTATTTGCCATTTTTTTTAACCCCTTAATTTTTGGAGTAATAACAATTGGCTAAAAAAATAATCTGAACTCTAAGCTATTCTTATACTTGTTAGGATTAAGCTATTTATTATTTTGATTTGCTTTTTCCATCGCATCTTCTAAGAGTATACTATATACTTCAGATCAAAAAGAAACTAAACTTGTTAGATTTTTATTAGAGTTAACTAATCATTGGAAATTACTTTTCCCAACTGTATTAATCAACATGAAATTTGATTTCTAACATCTTTTCATTTCAACAATAGAGGAATTGTTGTTCCTTGCTATTTATAATTCTCCTTTATTGGAAGGCTATAATCATTAATTGATTATACCAAATTATATTTCTGTGAACGTGATTTGTGATAAATAGCTTCTTACATCAATCGAATGAGCTATTTTGTTATGATTCTTTTCGATCTAATCTGATTATTTGATTAGTTTATGTTATTTTTCGTAATCAGTCTCTTCGTTTCTTATTTTTAAACCTTTGTGACTGACTGTAATAATACTATTTGCCTTCAATTATAAAAACTATACATTTCGGCAATTGGTTATTCTAGCAGCAACATTCTCAAAATATGTATTTTAAATTCAGAAAAGTAATCATGACACAATTAGAAAGGTAATTCTTTTATTATGGAACATAACATTTCTCTATAGATTTAAAATCAGCAATAAACAATAAGATGTTAAGAAGTATTTTGAGGATAATTGCTGGAGGACTTAATTATTTTAAAAGGTAGAAAAAATCGCTTGAAATTAGCAATAGTGCTTGTATTCTTGATATCAATTCAATTAGTTACGTTGTCTTTAATGACGAATAACACTATAGCAAAGTTTGCTCAACCTGGGAATGATGCCTTAACTACAAACGGTTATTATTATTCAGATTGGAATCAAATCATAAATGTAGGTATGGATGGTTCATTGCTTGTAGAGGAAGAAATGACCTTTCATTTAGATGCTGGTTCTTATGGTTTTGCCTATAGAGATTTGAAGTGGAGAAGTTTTCATGATGTGGTCTCATGGAATATTGTTTCGGAACCTGGAACGCCCTCAGTCACTTCATATAAAATGGAGAAAGAAGCAGATGTCATTCAATTCTATTGGGAGTGGTCTAGAACTTCTGTCTCATCTGGTACTGAATATACCTTCATTTTAACATACAATGTATCTTCAGCAATGAATTTGAACGGTAATCGTGACAGGGTTTATTGGAATGTCATAGGAGGAGAATTCGAGGTACAAATACATGATATTGACACCATAGTAATATTTCCAAATGAATACAATATTAGCGATATACGATCTCAAACTTATTATCAAGGAACAGGACCTGGTGATGATAATGGAGTTGTTTCCAATGTTGGCGGAAAAACAAGAGTTACATATCATCAAGGAACTGTTTATGCTTTTGAATCTTATACAATAGATACTGATTCCCCTCCTGCAGGAATAGACATGCCTTTTTCGTGGCGAGTTTATTTGAATAGTAATTATGTTGTTGTAATAGCAATTGGTTTTGTGCCCATTTTCTTATTCTTTATACTAGCTTTTCTTATAAAAGGCATCGATCCTAAAGCAAAAGCTATTCCAGTATTAAATGAAGTTGCTATGAAGAAATGCGCTGAGTGTGGATACAAAGATAGTCGAAAAATTAGCTTCTGTCCACAATGTGGGAATACTATGAAAACTATTAGTGAAGTTGGTCCACCAAATGATATGTCCCCCGCAGAAGTAGGTACTTTGCTGGATGAGAAATTTGATAAAATAGATTTCGTTGCAGAGATTTTCTATCTAGCAGAACGGGGGTATCTCAAGATAATACAACCAGATGATAATGATGAAATGTTCTTCCAAAGAACAGAGAAAGAAGAATATTATGGTAGCCTCTCAAAATTCGATAGAGGGATAATTGAATTCATTGAAAGAAATTCTCACGAAACACTGTGGTTTAGAGAAGAAACAAAAGGTGCTAAAGGACCCAAAGAAATTCCTGTAGAAGTTACTTCTCTCTCAACCATAAAAAACAATGTTGCGTCTCTTTGGAAACACAAAGATGATGTTTACAATAAATTGTCTGGTGGAGATACTAAGTATTTTGATTCAAACCCTGAGAAAGTGAAGGGCTTTTACTTTGGAGCTTCAATAGTTGCAGGAATAGGTGGTGGAGTCATTTTATTCTTCGCTTCTTCTTTGTTTTCTATTGGCAATCTAACTTGGGGTATTGCAGGTGTGGTAGTTGCAAGTTTGATTGGATTACTTCTCTCAAGGAAAATGCCTAGATTAACAAAACATGGTGCCCAGATGAAAGCAAGTTGGCAAAGTTACTTACAGCTTATTAGAGGGCAAATAATGGGCTTCCCAGATCCATATGATCAATTCAATTTCTCTATGGATCATTTCTCGTTCCTGCTAATAGATCCAAAATTCAACTTACCATCACATTTGAAACACATCTCTCAAGAGATATCTAGTAGACCTCCACCTGATAATTTCCACTTTATTACTCCTTACTGGTACTTTTATCCTCGAATCTATCTCCCACGACGTGGTGGATTGCGACATAGGCCAATTAGAGGGTTTGACAGTGCTGGTAGAGGATTTGAAAGTGTTGTCAGTGGAATTAGTAATATGGCTGAAAGTTTACCAAGAGCAATATCCAATATGGCTGAAGGATTAACATCAGCAATATCAAATATGAGCGAAAGCTTTACCCCACCATCCTCAAGCGGTGGAAGCAGTGGATTTGGCGGCGGCTTCAGCGGAGGAGGTGGTGGTGGTGGTGGAGGAGGAATAGGATAAATTAATTCACATTGAAAGGATGGGATCATGCAGTGATCCTTCTATCCTCTTATTTTTTCTAAAAAAATAAAAAATTAAAGAAAAAGAACAAGAAAATAATCTTATTCTTTCTTTTTCTCAGCAATAACTCGAGGTTTCTTTAAGGGTTCGCCGGTTTCTGGGTCACATTGGACAACTACAGTTTTAAGAAATTGATCTGCTAATCTCTGTCTGTTCTTGTCATTTGTAATAAAGTACCAAGCAATCACAACAGGAATCCATGTTGCTTCAATACCACCGATTATAGCTCTGAGTATTATTTGAATTAAGTCGTCATCTTGAACTGGTCGTAGAGACCACTTTGCTTCATCTTCAATGAACATAATTTTTATGCTTTGTTTTTTCTTTCCAAAGGTTTTCCCATCATTCTTGTATGGCATCCAGATAAATATGTAGATTGCCGCAGCTGTACCTAGGAGATAAAAAAGAGATCCTAATAACCATCCAATAAATCCAAGACCTATTGCATTTAGAGCAGTTGTTAAAATTGCATTCAATATTACACCGATTATATATGCAGCAAAAACAATACCATAATCAATAAGACCTGCCATTAAGCGTTCATTAAAAGTTGCTAGAGCGACTTTTACATCCGGTTTTTCACTCATTTGTATATACTCCAATAATTCGAATAATAACAATAAGTTCATGAGTTCTTTTCATATAAAAATTATCTTGGAAAGAAAACAATAAATAAACGTAAACCGAGAAGAATCTCTCGTAAAGCAGAAGAACATTTAAAAATTTCAAAAACTACTCAGTCTAGAGATTTTTGTCAGTGGACTCATCGACAGAAATTTGGTGATTACTTATGGCTGAACAAACAGAAGCAGCTGAGATAGGCTCAGCTGGAGCAGGTGATAGTATAACCATTAAAGAAGCAACAAAAACCGGATGGAAAAATGCTTTCCTCTGGTATTCTTATGATGCTGCAGACACATACTTCTCACAATTAGTGATTAGTCTTGCATATACACCATTTGCTCTCTTAATTGGCATTGCTTATATGGGTTGGTCTTATCAAACATCTTTTGTTATTACATCGATATTTATGGCTGCGTCCAATTTACTAATTGCTGTTATGGGACCAGTTCTTGGAGCATTCTCAGATAATATCGGTAAAAGAAAAATTGCCGTAATAATGGCTGCAAGTGTTATGATAGCTACTACGGCATTAATTACCGCTTGGGTGAATTTCTGGTGGGCTTCAATTCTATTCTTAATAGCTAATTTTTGCTATCAAGCAGGTAGAATGTTTTATGATGCTCAAATACCATTCATAGCTGAAACTAAGAAACGCTCGCTTATTCAAGCGGTTGGTGGTTCGTTAGCCTTTTTTGGTTCCGTTTTTGGTGTCCTAACAACTATGATTTTGGGCATGGTATTAGGTGAGTGGACTCACATTGATACTGCAATCTGGGATGCAGATCCAGGTCAATATATTGGTCAAATTGATATTATCAAACTTGAGCTTGAAGGTATAATAAGATGGTTATTCTTAATTGGAGCCATTGTGATTCTGTTAATGTCTATACCATACTTTTTCCACAAGGAAGTTGAGAATCCCACAGATATCACTATTAAGGAAAACCTTAGAAAATCTTTGAGAACTTTTAGAACTACCGGCAAGGACATTCTCAAAGATAAAAATTCTATTCTTTTCTTCTTGGGTTGGTTCTTTATTACGGACGCTGCAAATACGGCTATTCTATATATGGCTGTGATTATACAAGGAGCTGTGGGATATCCGCCTGCTATTACGAATTATGTTATTTTTGCAGGCATTGGTGGTAGTCTGATCTTTGCTATCCTTACGGGCATTTTCATGAACAAGTATGGTCCAAAAATCAGTTTCATAATTAATGGGCTTAGTTGGGCTATTGCTATTGTCATTGTTTTCTTTGCTGGTTGGCAATACAAAACGGAGCTGGTTTGGAATGGTTGGAGCTTTAATACTATAATACATATGATACCTAGATGGTTAATGTTTATCGGGGCCTTCTTTATCGGAATCGGTTTTGGTGGCATTTGGATCATAGGCAGACAATTCATCATGATCTTGGCCCCGCCAAAAAGACTTGCTCAATATGGTGGCTTCCAAAAAATCGCTGGCAGAGTGAGTGCCATTGTCTCTCCACTAATATTCGCAGGATTAATCTATGCTTTCACGGGACAATTCGGGACTCATCATGCGTATAGATTTGCATTAGCTGGTTTACTAGTCTTCTTTATCATCGGTGTTATTCTACTTGCCTTTATCAAAGATCCACACAAGCGATACCTTGCTGGCGAACGTGCTCCCTACAAAGACATGTATCCCCCTAAGAAATCTAACAAATAGAAAGATAGGTTTTCAGAACCTCTCTTTTTACTTCTTTCTTTTATACTGGAAGTTCTTTCCCTTCTTCAACTAATTGTAGGCATTCTTCAAATACTTCCACAGCTTTTCTCAGATGTGGGATAATAATTGATCCGCCAACTATTAATGCCACATTCATTGCTTCGAAGAATTCCTCTGTTGTAACTCCTTCCTTAACGCAATTAATAATATGATAGGTTATACAATCATTGCATCTGAGAACTGTTGAAGAAACTAATCCTAGTAGTTCTTTTACTTTTACAGATAAAGCTCCTTCTTCATATGCTCGGGAATCCAGAGCGA
The DNA here is from genome assembly GCA_023128635.1 of Candidatus Heimdallarchaeota archaeon. The sequence goes on from JAGMDP010000223.1 coordinate 9,840, forward strand.
AGAATCGCTTGATTTGTTTATTATCACTAGCCAATATTTTTTCATTCATTTTTTCTCTGTAATGTTTAAACTCATCAAGCTTATTCATAAAACCACATCTATTTTATCCAATAATCATTTTATCTCATTAATACATTTTTTGTTTAACTCTTTTACAAGGTTTTCCGAAAAATATTAAGCAAAGGTTTTTTTTCGTATAAGTTGGAATATATCAGTATAGATATATTGAGTTCGCAGTAGGAGGATTTGCGTTGGCAAGAACAGCTCTTAAATGGATATTAGGTATTTTACTTACAATTGCTGGCTTCTTTATAGCTGGTGTCGTGATTATTGGTTACACAATGGACGTATCCTGGGACAATAGTTTTGGTGGTATGATTAGCGGAATTGTTATGGGATCAATATTTTTTGTTCCTGGTCTTATATTCATAATCTTGGCATTAATTGATCTCTCTCATAATGCATTTGATTTGAGGATCTCCAAAATTTTGGGAGAAAACGACCGCATCTCTCCTCCTGATCTTGCTAAAAAAGCTCATAGTAATGAGGATAAAATTGAGAAATCAGTTTCAAGAATTATTGAAAAGGGTTTGATTATTGTTTATTTTGATAAAGCAACCGGAGAATTCGTTACTCAAGAAGGACGAGCTATCGCAGAAAGAGTTATTGGAATAATCGAATCCAAAAGAAGGATTACTTTAGAGGAATTAGTCATTGAAACTGGTATGACCACAGATGAGGTAAAACGCATAGTTGTTGGCATGGAAAAAAGAGGATTATTTAGTGGTACTTATGATTGGAAAAGCGGTAAAATTCTCTCAAGTGATGGGGCACGCATGTTAGCTAAAGCGGAAACAAATTGTCCTCATTGTGGAGCTAATTTGACTGAACCCCCGCTAAAAGGCGAAGAAATTAAGTGTGAATTCTGTGGAGAAATTATCACAGGAAAATGAGTGTTTTTTTTCCACTCATGTTTTCTCTTTTTTTCTTGCCATTAAATAGGCATTAGATAAATCATCATAATATTGTTCTATAGTGCCTGCAATTTTGAATCCATAATTCTCATAGAATTTTATTGCCGCTGTATTGGTTAGACGTACCTCTAATCGCATCAAATTAATTGGGAGCATTTCTGTGATCTCAATTACTCTCTCTAATAATTTTGATCCGATGCCTTTTCTTCTGTATGCAGATTCAACAGCCAAAATCATAATATGTATTGTTTTAATGGAATAAATGCCAAATGCAACGAAACCAACTACTACCTCTTCTTCTCCTAATTCTGCAACATAAAAATGCTCAATTTCAAATAATGACGTAATAATTTCTTCTGCATCTTCTTCTGGGAAGCTATCAATACTAATTTTTATAACTTTCTTGTAATCCTTTTTCTGCACTTTACGAATCCTAATTTCAAATTCTGACATTGAATGTCTTGCTTCCCTATCCAAGCTAATTAGCTTTTGAGTGTTTTCTTTTAAGTATTTCTAGCAAACATCTTTTATAGTAGCTATGCTTGTTATATCATTTGTCACTTAATCTTTTACATAGAATTTCGTGTAAAACTAGTGAATAAAGCATAACGCTTATTTAGTAGTGAAAATCCCTCAAAATATATAAAATACTTTCATATAGTGAGAGTTTATTTCATCACTTTATTATATGAAAACTGGAGCATAAAGAATGTCAGCCACTATTACTGAGTTATTAAAAAGTTTGAAATCTAAAGATGCCACAAAAAGAGTAAAAGCTGCGAAAGTACTAGGAGAATTAGGAAACAGAAAAGCTACTTCTGAATTAATGAAAGCATTAAAGGAAAATCCTGATGTGAATACAAGAATAGCCTGTGCACAAGCTCTAGGAAAAATCGGTGATAGAGAAGCAACAGAACTGATAATTGATACTTTCAAAGCAGACCCAGACAAGAAAGTAAAAGCTGCTTTGCTCTGTGCTTTAGGTGAACTAGGTGATGATTCCGCATTTGATACTCTAATGAATGCAATGCTAAATGAAAAACTAATTCTTATACGCGAAGCTGCAACTGCTGCTTTAGGGAAATTAAATAACAAATCTGCAGCGGAAGATCTCCAGAATCTTGTCAGAACAGATAAAAATACAAAAATTGTTGTTGCAGCAATAAAGTCGCTCTATCTTCTAGGTGAAAGAAAAGCTGCTCCATTATTCACGGAGCTATTAGAATCTTCCAAAGAGGTGCCTATTCGTACAGAGGTTGCTTCCGGATTAGGACGAATAGGTGGAAGAGCAGCGATTCAACCATTGGTTGCTGTATTGAAGAAAGAGGAAAGTGAAATAGTTAGAGAAGCGATCGTCGTTTCATTAGGTCGAATTGCTAATACAACTGCTGTTGATACTCTCATTAATTCTTTGAAGAAAGACAAAAGCCCCATTGTCAGAAAAAGTGCTGCTTGGGCACTAAGGCGTATAAGGGATGGTCGAATTACTTCTGCTCTGATGTCTCAGTTAGATAAGGAGACTTTTGAAGCTGTTAAACAGGAAATAATCTCTTCATTAGGAAAACATCGGGAAAGAAAAGCAGTAAATGCTATTATTGATACCCTCAAGAATTCTAAAGAAGAGCAAGTAAGAAGATCAGCTGCTATTGCATTAGGAGACATCAATGATAGGAAAGCAGTCGAACCTCTACTACATCAATTGGAAGTCGATAAAAACCCAGAAGTAAGAAAATATGCTGCCTGGTCTTTAAGCAAGCTGAAGAGTGTTAACTCCAAAGAGCTTTTAGTCGCTCTCAAAAAGAAAGAGAAAGATGCTCAAGTAAAAGAAATGATACAAACAGCAATTAGTGCAATAGATGCTGCTATTAAAAATGCAGAAGATGAAGCAAAGAAAGCAGAGGAACGCTCTAAAAGAGAAGAATATTACTATTTCTAATCTTCCTCTGAGATTTCTATCTTTCACTAAACAAGTTTCTCTTGGTGATAATCACCAATTAATTCACCAAAAGATAATCCTTTGTTAGAAGCTAATGCAAAAGTGATTTTGTAATTCCTGCCATTCTTCACTCTTTCTAGCTGATCTGGCACTTTCAAGAAAAAGAATCCTTTCCTTCGGTTCTTGAATTTCACACCTACATATGATTCAAATCCTATTCGGTTCGCAAATTCTAACAAACCGTTAATTTGCTCTTCGTTGATATACAAAGTATCTTTTCTAACAGTTTTAATTTCCAACACTAGAAATTTGTTTCGAGTAATTGATCCTGCTATCAAATCAGGTCTTGGAAGAGTAGTACCACCACCAGAAGCCGGTGAACGTAATACTGCAAAACCAGCATCCCAGAATTTGTGAACTAAATCTCTTTCTGCACGGATTCCACTAGATGACATATCGATTCACTAGGAAAAATTGTCTTTCATATAATAAAAACTTAAGGAGAGAGATGAGCGAAATTAACACTAATAGATAAAAGGAACTCTTATCAATGAGTTCAGATGGTACTAGAAAAAATGATAATTTGGTTCTAGTAATAAAAACAGAATTGGCTGGAAAGCGATGATCCCAGAAAAAGAACCATCGTTCCGAAGAACAATGGGGAGCGCGTATGTTTAGGGATCGATCGCAATCCAGTGCAGGTGAACAGGTCTCTTTTCAAAGACCATATTTCGAACAAGGTCTCTCTTGTTTGAAGCGTAACTAATTTTTGGTCAATTTCATGATCATTGAAACAGCTGCAATGACATCTTCAGCTGGTATGCCTACTCCTCGTTTGTAGATCAACAAAGTGCCTTTATTGGTTATCTGAGCACTAATTTGACTGCCAGTAGGAAGATCAATGTATCCTCTGAAATAGCGGATAACTCCTTGTCTTCTATAAATGGTCCATTCTGCGGAATCAAGGATTTCACCGCTTAATTGTATTTGACTGAGAGCCGGATTATCTAGTTCTGATATTTGAACTGTTTTAACTAATGCCGCATCACGGCAGAGTGAAACCATTGAGCTTTCACTCAAATTAACACCATCGAACTCTACATCCAAGATGCTCATCAATGGTAGTAATCCTTTCTTTGATACCCAAGAAGTTCCTCTGCATTCGAGATATTTTTCTTTGATGTGAATAATATATTCACAACGACCTTGAGAGTAGATAGCTTGGGTTTCCATTTCTCCATCTTTCATTCTTTGGACAGTAATTGGTTGTCCAACAGTATAATAAACACTAATCATGCTACCATCGGTGTCCACATCAGAGAACCCTTCATAGAATTTACGTTCCTTAAATTCAATAGGATGTTCTTTGAGTTTTCTCACAATAGTACTTGCAGCTCCGAGTGATCCTCCATTAACATGATAAAGTCTTAATGGGAGAACCATACCTCTAGGTATAATTAATCCATTTGTTTGAAGTGCCATTTTTTCACCTAATTAGTCACTTATGAGTAGAAACAAGAGACCTTTTAACTTACCTTAGTTTCTATTGGAACTAACATTTATTCTTAACTAATTTATAAACTTTACTCACCCCGTCTTCTAGTGGAATTTTCTTCTAAAAACAGAAAAAACATGCAAATGATAGCAACTAAAAAATTCCTTCTCAAAAGGACAACTTTTTATCAATAATCGTCCCTAATATTTCTAGTGAGGAATCTTTAATGGCGTTAAAGAAATTAGAAGGCATGATCTGGGGACGATTTATAACCCTAGTCTTGTTAATTGC
>JAGMDP010000224.1 GCA_023128635.1 Candidatus Heimdallarchaeota archaeon
TCTGGGTCTGCACCGCCACCACTAAGACCGACATAACAAATGTCGAAATCTCGGAAGGCGATCAACTCGCCTACAAATGTGGGCCAGTCCTGTACAATAACATCTATGTTAATACCAATTCTTGCACAGTGTTGTTTGAGGAAGTTTCCATAATCTGGTCTTACTCCTCCACCATTTGTCTTGAAAACTAGTGTGAAAAATGGATCAATAGCGTCAGTCTTTGTTGGATTGACAGCCATAGCACTAGCCACAAAGAGTGTCATTATGACACCGACAAGAAGGGTAGTTTTAACTTTGTTCACTTTCATCGGGTGATCACCAAAAATTTTGGTTCAACCTAATAATTTTGGTTCTATGATCCTTCTGAATCATAGGCTCTAAACCTTAAAGGTTTAGATGCTAAACTAATTAGTTTACATTGCCCCTTAAAAAAGTTTTGTCAGCAAAAATAATTCAAAATTCGACAAATAATTCGAATTTGCAATTTGCTTATATATTATTTATAAGGCTTACGGGATTTAATTATTATGAGTTAATAAAGATTTTATGATATGGTTAAAGTGATGTTTGTGGAGTAGTTTTCCCGAGTTTATCATGAATAAAATAATTAAATGGTGAAAATTACTGTTTCTAAGAAGAAAAGGATTATATCGAAATGAATGCAAATCACAATGATTTTTCCGGAAGATTTTTTGTGAAACGATTGACTCGTAAAGCTAAAAGAATGAGTAACACTGATCTTCGTGAAGCTCTTTGGGATATAAGAAAGAAAAGTGAAGAACAGGGGAGTATTACTGGAGGTAATCGAAATAGATTACTAAAAATAGAAGGTATTTATTCAGAAGAATTAAAGAGAAGGGAATTATTGGAGTGGGCTCTAAAAACTGGTAGGAAGGATTCTTCTAAGTAAAAAAAATCCATTCATTATGTATCTTGTATTTCTTCCTCTGGATTTTCTGGTGGAACACTTTTTGCAATTGGAGTGTTTGTTTGGAATAATTTATCAGCCATGCCTTCCCATCCTGGGCAGGAATTAAAATCAGCATGCCATTCGCATTCATCGCATGTTCGTTCCATGTCTTTTCCCCTATGTAGACTCAAGTATGTCATTCCGCCAATAACAATCAGAGCTGCGCCTATTTTGAATCCCCAATGTTGAGAGAGTATAATTATCACTAAGAAACCAGTCCATGCCCCTCTTGAGAATTTCGCTATATCTTTAATGAAAATAGAATAGCGACCTAACCACCTTGCACCAAATGTTAAGATACCAAATCCTATAACAAACCACCAAAGATTATCCATAATAGATATTGCTTCAAGTAAGAAAAACTCACGAGCAGCTTCCCAAAAAATGAAAATTGATACCAAAGCATAGAGTGGAGGATAGCTCAGAAAACACCCTCTACATAGTCTTAGCTTCCCTATTTTGAAAACATGTGGATCAAAAACTTCACAGAAAGGATGATGTGAAAGCATTAACAGAATTGCTTCCCAAGAAAATATGGCTCTGAAAATTTGTCGCAAAGTTGCGAGAGTTTTATTCTCCTTCTTCTTTGAAGTTTGTTCCAATTCATGCGGTTTTAGCTCAATTACTGTAGATGAAGCTGGATCCTCTGTTTTTAATTTGTTGTTGTCTGAAGCATTCATTTATATTCCACACCAAACTAGAGAGCGTTATTACTTTACTTCTTGACATTTGTCTTCGATGTGATTAATAACTTTTAAGATGAATTTAAAATAAATGGGGAGTATCATTATTTGGATGTATGGAAATGGTTAGGACCCCGCAAGTAACTCTAACTTTACTATCTGGTGGAACAGGAACGCCTAAGCTTTTACTTGGTGTTAGAGAATTACTTGATGACAAATTGTTAACGATAATTGGAAATACCGGGGATGATGATGTTTTTTATGGTTTATTAGTCTCACCTGATATTGATTCCCTAATTTATTTATTTTCAAATCAGCTGGACTTGAAGAAATTTTGGGGAGTGGAAGATGAAACATACGAGACTTTACAACAATTAGATATGATGAAAGAACCAACTTGGTTCCGATTAGGAGACAAAGATTTAGCACTTCACTTAACGAGAAGTAGATTATTATCAAGTGGTTATACATTGACAGAAGCAATTACTGAGATCTGTGCAAAGTTAGAGATTACAGCTAGAATTATTCCAATGACTGATGAATCAGTAAAAACAATAATTTTGAATGAAAAAAATGAGAGATTTTCATTTCAAGAATACACTGTGAAATTTAGAGAGAAAATTCCAGTAAAAGCAATTCATTATGAAGGAAGTCAAAACGCCAAGGCAACTTTGGAAGCAATTAATGCAATAAGAAATGCTACTGCAATTATTCTAGGTCCAAGCAATCCGATTACTAGTGTTGGTCCAATGTTAGCTCTTCCAAAGATTAAGAACGCATTAATTAAATCCAAAGCAAAGGTAATTGCAGTATCTCCGCTTGATAGTGGAAAAGCATTTAGTGGCCCTGCTGCCCGTTTATTGAAAGAATTGGGTTATGAAGCATCATCGCTTGGTATAGCAGAATTATACAAAGAATTCTTGGATGTTTTTGTAATTAGTTCAAATGACTCTAAACTTAGAGATAGTATTCAAGATTTAGGAATAAAAGTAATTTCTACCAATATTTCTTTGAAGACAAAAATTGAACAGATAAATTTAGCTAAAATCATTCTAGAAGAAGCTGGTATTGCTTTTTAGTGGAAAAATATTTCTTAAGGTATTATTTCACACCCATTATTGAATCCCGGATAATCAAATTCAGATTTTGTTATAATACCTTTTTTAATTAATAATTGAACATCGTCTTTAATGGCCTCGAGCTCTGAGACCATATGCTTAACCGTTCCACAGACTTTCTGGAATAATTCTGCTCCCCATAGTTTTGTCTGATTAATAAATAAACAACGACCGCCACATAATCCAAATATGTTACACGAGGGACAAGGTTCTGTTACTTTCATAGAATTTCTTATCGATTTAGGAGTACTAGTTTGAATATCACCAACTATTGAGAAATCAAATTCAGGAGAGATAGGACAAACGGAAATTGATCCATTAGGATTAATTGCAAAAGAATCAAGACCGGCTCCACAACGCAAAGGACTAGAAGAATCATCAAGAATAGATTTCATCACAGGAATAAAAGGAACAAGACCAGTCACTTTTCCTTCCTGCATATTCTCTAACCACCATTGAACAAGTTGCGTAATTCCAGGATTATAGGAATTATTTACCCAATGATTGAAATCCTTCCATCTTGCTTTTGAATCATCATCCCACTGGCTATCTATTTGCCAATGGATATGATTAAAACCTGGTGATTGTAAGTTTGCTAAATGAGTTACTTCCTTGTAAATATCTGCTACTTCAGAAATCGCCATCCTCGCTATTAAGTCCCCTGTAAAACCATTTCTTCTTGCTAGTTTAACGTTTTCCAAAACTTTTGAATAAACTCCTTCTCCGCGATTAGCATCATTTATTTCTTCGCGACCATCTATTGATGCAAGTATAGAACTTAAACGTGCAAGATACTTTGGTTTCAATTTATGAAGATTTATCATATTTGTTTGTATAGACCATTGTTTAACTTCTGGTAGTTCATCCATGATTTTTTCGAGCAAAGATATTCTGATTAATGGTTCACCCCCATAGAATTGAATAGTAGTTTCACTATCATCTTGTTGCAGAAAGTTCCTCAAACTCTCTATAGAATAGTTCACATCAATAGGAGGGAGTTCAAATGCAGCGTCTTCCCCACAATACTTGCATTTCAGATTACAAGCACGGGTCAGTATTAGAAAGTAATTCATAGTTTATTCCCACTAAATCATTGATCGTTAAAAGGAAAATGCTATTCCATCAGCTTCTCAATTCTACTTTTATCATTTGTTTTTTCGTCAAGGAGTGTTTCATATAATTCCATTTCGCCTCTATCTCTCTTCAAGTATCGATAATAAATTCCGCTAAGAGCTGCTCCAGAGGGGACACCAACAACTCCACAAAGCATAAACGAAGATAAGACCATCAGAAAGAGCATAGTTACAGCATTTTGCTGTGTAAATACACTATGATAATACCATAATATAGGCATAGATATGGCTGCTTGAATTAAACTCCCAGGAATACCTACAATTAGCCCGTCATAGAAACAGCTAATTATTGGTCTCTTTCTCATATATCCTACGTATAAACCACCAGCAACTCCTGCAAAAAGCAATGAAGGTAAAATCAAATACAGGGCTTCAGGTGAAATTAGAAATATCAAAGAAGAAACTGCTACGATAAGTATTCCAATAAAGAAAGTTTTGGCTTTCAAGAAGATCATTCCTTTCTTGCTTATTGTTTCATGTATTATTTTTTGAATTTAAATACTCGTGTATCTCTTCTATAACATATAAAATTGGAAATCACTTAATGTGCTACTTCATTTTCTAAACAAAAATTAAGGTTATGAGAGAAATTTAACATTAAATAAGGCATGTTCTTTTACTTAGTAAAGAAGAATGTTTTTCTTTAATATTTGGTTTATTATCCTTAGAAGATGAATTATTCATTTGAGTTAACTCCAAAAGTAAAACAAAAAGATTATATATATCGTATGAGCTTCATTAACTTGGAGAGTTAGTATTCAAAACGTAGTGGAGGTAAGTGAAGCGGAAGCTTTATAAACAAAAATCAAAAAACAAAAGCTCAAACAATAATTCAAAATGTCCAAAAAGAATAGAAGGCTGTGAAAAAAAATGATCACTGAACTATTAAACAGCTCAATAAAAGATCGAGAAGCAAGAATTAGACTCTCTGTGGAAAAGAAAAAGGGAACACGAGGTCGAAAGAGAAGTAAAAAGACAATTAGAGTACAAGAACTTATACTTGATACATTATTTGTTAGTTGTCGATTAATGAGATCCTCCGAAATTAGAATAGCAGTAGGGAAACGCGTAAAGGGATTGAGTAATTATTTATTCTTTTCAGCTCTTAGAGATTTACAAACAAGAGGAGACATTGTAAAGCGCAAAAACCTGTTGAACATGAAATATACTTTTTATGCGCTCTCAGATACTGAGAAACAAAAAAGAAAAGCATTTAGTTACCCAACAACACAAATCAGCAATTACAATTATCACTATATGACAACCCTTCCATACTCCATAGAGGCAGTATTACTATTGCCAAGATTCTTCTGGTAAATAGTAGGACAACCGTCAAGAAGGGCTGCACTTTTGTGCAGCCATTTTTTATTTCGAACGTAGGGAAATTATGGCAATTATTTCTGTTAAAGGGAAAAGAGAGAATAAAAGGAAATTAGAGGTGTTTGATTTTTTCTATAAGAACTCTTAATGGTATGTGAAATGATTCAGGTTCCTTGGTAGAAGTTTCAAAGATGTCAAATTCGTTACTAGTAGCGATTCGAGCGAAATCAGCTCCTAAGTAGAGTCCTCGCTCTGCTAGATCTGATTTATTCATGAATACTATTACAGGAATTTCTTTGCCTGTTCTGAATTCTTCTTCTCTGATTTTCTCTATGTAAACACTGAGATATTCAATGGACGAAATATTTGAGCCATCGGCAACCAAAATAGCAGCGTCAGATCCTTTCAAGCAGATATCAGCCATAAACTCAAATCGTTCTTGACCGGCAGTATCAAAAATGGAAAAAGTCATAAACATATCTATGTCATCTCGAGACAGGAGACTGTCCACTCCGGCATTGATTTCCATCATCTCGAATCTGTTGCTTTTTGTAAAGATAACCATTGCACCTAGTTGATTTAAGCTAAGAGTTGTAGTAGATTCCTCGACATCTATTGGAGTATAGGTAAGATTTGCTTTGTTCTCAAGGTAGTCCATTCTTTTTACATCTGAAACAATAAATTGACCACCAAAAAGTGATTTGAGGAAAGATGTTTTCCCACTTCCTGATGTACCAAGAACGGTAATTTTGAGTAAACGGGATAGTTTACCCTCTCTGAGTAACTCGGCAACGTTCATTAAATTATGTCTCCAAGAGATTTACGGCAATAAATCACTTATTTACAATTTAAAATAGGTCAAAGTTATTTATAGGGTTAGTGAAAAAAAACCACAAGGTATCTAGTAAAAGTCTCCTTGTTTTTGTCGAACAAAACAGCACTTTTGTAAGGCCTTCAACGATTTTTGCTATAAAAATGTCAAAAATACAAGTTTTTTTCAACTAAAATGAAATGATTATTATTCCCGGGTAATATAGAACTAGGATAATAGAAATCAAACCATCTCCGATTAACCGAAAGGATTTTAAAATAAAAGTTAACCGTCAATAAAATAGAGAAAAGCATCGATGGTCTAGATTGGTCTAGGACTCCAGCCTTCCAAGCTGGGTACCCGGGTTCAAATCCCGGTCGATGCACCACTTCTTATCTTTAAATCTAAAACGAAATAAGTTCTTAAAGAATAAAGTCTAAACAAAGATGATTAATATGCTCCTCATACAAGGAATCGATTATAACAAATGCAACAAATGTAGTAGATGCGTAAAAGTTTGCCCAGCACAACTCTATTATGAAACAGATGATAAAGAAAAGAAATATGTTTTTAAGAATCCACATGATTTCTGTATAAAGTGTGGACATTGTATAGCCATTTGTCCCGTAGAAGCAATCTTGTTTGAGGATGA
>JAGMDP010000225.1 GCA_023128635.1 Candidatus Heimdallarchaeota archaeon
AGGAAACATTTGCAGCTATGAGCGAAAAACCAAAACTGCCAAAACCAAAAACTACTCCGAAGAAAACACCAGCAACCAAGAAAACTCCTGCTAAAAAACCTGCAACCACAACTAAGAAAACAACAAAGAAGCCAACATCAACTGCAAAGAAAACAATAACCAGTAAGAAGAAACCAAGTACAACAAAGAAAAAAGCAACCACTACAAAATCAACAAAAACATCTACAAAAAGTACTTCTAAAAAGAAGAAAGCAACATAGTCATGATTTAGATTTGCTTATTATCAAAAGATTAATTTTAAAGAATCTCTCATTTTAGAGAGATTAAAATGAAGTTATTAGTTACAGGGGGAACAGGATTCTTAGGAAGTTACATCCTAAAGGAATTAGAAAAACCCGGATACAAAGAGAAATTCAAGCTTGAGACAATTCGTCTTTTTGTGAGAAATCCGGAAAAAGGTAAGAAAATCACAAGTGATAATTACAAAATAGAAATAGCTGTTGGGGATATGACAGATGAAGCAGCTATTAAAGAAGCGGTAAAAGGAATAGATGCAGTAGTACATGTTGCGAGCAAATATGCAATTAAAGGTAAGAAAAAGGATTTCATGAAGATCAATGTTGATGGGACAAGATACCTATTAGAAGGCTTAGAACCAGGATCGATTTTTATTCTTACTTCATCAACTGCAGTCTATGGTTGGAGTACAAATAATGGACAACCATTTGCAGAGGATTACGAACCCAAAAATCCTTTCTGGCATTACCAAGTTTCTAAAAAGATGCAAGAAGACCTAGCGAGAAAAATATGTAAGGAAAAAGGCATCTACTTCGTAGCATTACGTCCACCAATGATTTCTGGACCAGGTGATGACCCAACCAGAGTTCTTATGGAAAATCTGAAGAAGAAAATGATACCTCTATGCAGAGGCGGGAAGGGAATTGTACCCGTAGTCCACCCAGAGGATGCAGCAAGAGCCCACCTACTTGCTCTTGAAAAAGCAAAAGAGAATGATGGAGAAGCATTTCATTTCGTTAGTTTTCATGTGCCGTTCAAGGATTTTGCAAACGAGTTTAACAAGGGATTAGGATTGAAACCACTAAAAATGAGAGTCCCTTATTGGATGATTTATTCCTTTGCAGCCATCTTGGAGTTTCTACCATTAAATTTTGATTATACAAGATTTTCTGTAAAAATGCTAGGAGCATCAGATCAATTGATCACAACAAAAATTACCAAGAAACTAGGATTCAAACCAAAATACAAACTCGAAGAATCAGTGAAAGAATCCGTCGAATGGTACAAGTCAATAAAAGAACTGAAATAGATAATGTGAAAGAAACAATCTACAGCCAAATACCGTTATTGGAACAAAACTTAAATAAGAATTAAATCGACTGCAGATTGTTCTAAACAAACGGAGATATAAAAATGCCCGTAGCTGACCCAGAAAAACGAGAACTCGCAAGACGAAAATTGCTTTACGTTCAAATTTGTAGAAAATGTTATGCAAGAAATGCTTTGCGAGCCACAAAATGTCGCAAGTGTGGATCAAAAAGACTAAGAATGAAGAATCGTGAAAGCAAAGGATAATTTATTCATCTTCCCTTTCTTTTAACCTTATTTTCTCCATAGAATGACAAAATATTCTTAAGATTATTTTATAAAAATAAAATGAGAAAAGTGCGAGTGGTCTAGCTCGGTATGACGCTAGCTTCACATGCTAGAGGTTCGCCGGTTCAAATCCGGCCTCGCACACCAATCAAGTTTTCACAATAATTAGCTATGATCAAGTAATAATATGGAAAATTTTATGATTTAGTATACGATAGCTAATTTGAGAGAGATAATGTGAGAAAGCATTTGAATCTATTGCTTATAATTTGCCTTTTCGTTTTTAGTATTATTTCCCATGCAGCATTTAGTTTATCTTTTATAAATATTAAATCGATAAATCCATCTAATCCAATTAATGATTCGGATCTTTCAACTAATGCTGCTTGCTATATTCATGAATCCGGTATGTATTATTCAAACGATTATTTATTTCTTGAGAAGGAAACAGGAAGAGACAATGAAACTCTTGAAATCTATGATGTAAGCAATCCCTTGGATATGACCCTAGTAAAAACATTTGTACATAATTGGTCAAACTGCCATCATCAATCCCCAACTAGATGTCTGTCAGGCAATGAT
>JAGMDP010000226.1 GCA_023128635.1 Candidatus Heimdallarchaeota archaeon
TCTCACAAACAAATAGGAGAGCAATTATGCCAAATCAAAAGTGTTTAGGATGTTTGAATGAAATCACAGTGAAAGCTGTTGAACTATCAACAACTGATAATGACTTAAGAAAACGGTTAATCAAGGAAATATCTGAATACACTAAAGAACAATTTGATTGCTTGAAATTACCTGATTTCTCAACAGAGATTTTTTCTATTATAGCTAAAAAAACAGGAACATTAGATCCTTTTCTACAAATTAAAATTGAAAGCAATGATTTTTTCATAAAATTGGTTCCCAATCTTAAAGAATCATTTGCCGATCTTCCAAATAAAGAGAAATTGTATAATTTGGTTTTATATTCAATTGCTGCAAATATGGTTGATTTCAGCACCGGAGGGCATAGTGTTGATTTTAATGATATCGCAAAAAATATCGTTAATTTTCCTGAAGAAGGATTAGCTATTGATCATTTTAATGATCTGCATATTTTGATTAAGAAAGCCAATTCAATTATTTACTTATCAGATAATTGTGGAGAAGTTGTTGTTGATAATCTAGTAGTAAACTTCCTAGTAAATGAACTAAAAAAGAACGTTTACTTTGGATTAAAAGGTGCACCAATTGCTAATGATTGTACAATGGATGATTTCACAAGAGATAAATTACCACAATACGCGACAGAAACCTTTGCAGTTAGTTCATCTTTTGGTTGGAATTTACATCAAACATCCGATCGCTTCAATGAATTATTGAAAAAATGTGATTTACTAATTGTCAAAGGACAATCTAATTATGAAACTACTTTAAACAATCTCAAGCGTTATCCGGAATTTCAATTCCCACCAATTTTTTGCATACTAAGAACAAAATGCGATGTTATTACTGGAAATTTGAGAGTACCTCTTGGATCAAATGTTGTCAGAAAAATGTTTCCTGTAAATATAGATAAAAATTCTCTGAAAGAAATTGTCGATTAGAAACGGACTGTTTTTCATGCCAGAATTAAATCACAGGTTCTCAAGAATCTTTAACATAATAGGATTTGCGTTTTCAATTCTAGGGACGATACTATTCCTTGTTCTCGTTGGGTTGGCACATTTTTATGCTCATGAAGCTGGATTAATTATAAAGGAATGGGAGCTAAGTGAACTAGTCTTGGATAGCAATAAAGCTAAAATCTTATTCAATTCAGGAGTCATCCTATACGGTGTTTGTTTATTTATCGCGTTTATTCCTTTGATGAAGTACTTTAAGGAAAAGAAAAAGCACAAAATTTTCATTCCATTAGCAATAATTACTTGTGTCTCTTTAATAGGAGTTGGAGCTTTCTCTGAAGATCAATTCCCTGTTTTTCATTATATTGTAGCTTTAGTTTTTTACCTATTTGGTGGGACTTTAACAGTATACACATCAACGATTCTCATAAAATATGATAGAACAATTTCAATCTTCTATCCTGCAATTGGTTATGCTTCAGTTTTCATGCTAATAGTTAATATAACAACACGTTGGTTTTTTGGACAGGCTTATACACAAAGAATAGCCATTTGTTTGATTATATTATTTTTCTTACTTGTTAGTGGAAAATTATTGCTCAAAAAAGAAGATATAAGCAATAATAAAATTCAGAATTAAAACATAAAAAAAGAAGGAGAATTAATTTTCTTTCTTCCTTGGATTTTCAAATTGAAGGAATTCATCAATAAGATCACTATGTGCAATGATCATCCTTCGACAACAATATTTATCTAAACCCAATTCATCTAAAATTTTGCTTGGATCCTCTCCAGCAGCGGATTTTCGTTCGAATTCTTCGTATTTATCTCCAACAACTTTACCGCAACTTAAACATCTGACTGGAATCATTGTACAATTTTACTCCTGGCTCTTTTTGGAGTGGTTTTCACTGAGTGAGAAACCAATGAACCTCTTTTATAGTCTTTCTATAGTTTTTATAACATTAGCGTTATCGCTTCTTATTTTTCAACTTCGAGATTTCGTACAAGTTTTATCTAACTATTCAATCATAGGATATTTTGATAGAAGAAGTATCTTAACTTGCATAAAAAATAATGAAAAAGAGAACACCTTCTCTTTTTACGGTTTTACTCGAGTCATTGTTCTTGGAAATGCAATGGCATCTTTAATAGTATCAAATCCACATATCCACATGACAACTCGAGCCACACCCATGCCAAAACCTGAATGAGGAACAGAACCATATCTTCTGGTATCTAAATAAAAGTCATAATCTTTGGGATCTAATCCTTCATGTTTAAGACTTTCAAGGATCTTGTTCATATCGGATTCTCGTTCAGACCCATCAATGATTTCCCCAACTTCTGGAGCAAGTAAGTTAGCATTTAAACAAACTTTTGGATTCTCAGGATCAATTTTTTTGTAAAAAGCCATTATCTCTCGAGGATATCTTGTTACAATGACTGGTTTATCAAAAAATTTACCAATAGCCCTTTCTTCTCTGCCACCAAGATCTGCTCCGAATGGAATGTCTATTTCTTGCTTCTTTAGTAAATCAAGAGCTTCAGCATAAGTTATTCGTGGAAAGGGTGGCTTAATTTTAAGTAACTCTTTTGGATCTCGATTGAGAACCTTGAGTTCGTACTTATTCTTCTTCGCAACATTCTCACAGATGGCGCTAATCACGTTCTCCATTAATTCTAGAAGTCCTTCAAAATCCATCCAGGTTGCTTCTACTTCTGCATGCCAGTATTCTGTAACATGTCGTGCAGTTTTGGATTTTTCAGCTCGAAATGAGGGGGCAATTGTATAAGCTTTCTCAAGAGCATAAATGAAGTTCTCTGCATATAACTGCCAGCTTTGACTCAGATAGACCATCTTGTCAAAATATTTGAGTTCAAATAAAGTAGAACCTCCTTCAGAACCAGCTGTGGTAAACATGGGAGGTTGGACTTCCGTGTAATCTTCTTTTCGTAAATAAGTATGGAGTCCTTCAAAAACTGAGGAATTGATCTTTAGCATAGCAGTGAGTCTTTCTGAACGTAAAGCTAAATGTCTCACATCTAAGAGGAACTCTTGACTCTGATCTTTGGAAATCGGAAAGTTCTCAGAAGGACCAATGATCTCAATCTTGGATGCTTTGATCTCATAACCACCTGGAGCACGATCATCTTTACTAAGAATTCCTTCTATAAGAACTGCTGACTCATACCCGAGCTTATCAGCAATATTGTAATTCTCCTCATTATTCTCACGAATAATTGATACTTGAATCCTGCCTGTGGAATCTCGGATAGTAAGAAAAGCAATCTTTTTGCTACTTCTTTTTCTGGCTACCCATCCACGAAGTACTGTCTTCTTTCCGGCCTGTTTACCGGTAAGTAACTCGCGTATTTGAGGGAATTTCATAAACAATCACCAATAATTGATTAAAAGCGATTAATTAACTGATTAAAATCTTTTGCTTAGAATGATATGAAAAGTAAGACAACTTAGAGATAGATTTTCTTCGATTATTGCAGGAAAATCTACTTGGAGAACCCATCTAACCTTCTAAGGCAGATGTCTCTTAAAACTACCATTTCACCGAATATAGCTACATCTTGAGCTGTAGGGATCGTGCCATTTGTTCTATTAAGGATTTCATCAGCAATCTCAGATAATTCTTCATATCTTTGCATGAAAGTTTTAGTTCTGCCCTTAGAGTCGCGTTCTTTAATATCATCAAAATCTTTGGAAACTATCTTATAAGCACTCTCTAAATCTCTAAAAGTTCCTGCTTGTGTGACTTGTAGTAAGAAGTCACTTAATCCATTATTCTTATCGGATTCAATTGTCATGTGCTTTCACTTTTTCCTCGGGCAGTTTTATTAAAAAAGCTCTAAATGAAGCTTTTTTGAGCACACTCATTGGAAGACCTTCCTTTGAGCATGCTCTAAGAAAACTTTGATATTTCACTATCACCTGTTACATATTTCTACATACGTTAACATATAAAAAACTTTCTTTTTAGATCGGAAAGAATACACTCATCAAGATTTACGACAAATAACACCGATGTCTTCGACTTCAGCAATCCATTCATCTTTGATTTCTAGATTATTTTTTCTGAGTATTTTCTGTAATTTCTTTTGTGTCCAAGTTTTTCTTAGAATTGAAATTACTACTAATGCATTTTTAGTGGATATTCTTTGCATTTCGTCCACAGTTTTGTTAGGTTCCGGAAGGTTTTGTAAATGTGTTACTGATAAAACGCGTTCAAAATGTCCATCTTTGATTGGGAGATTATCTGAATCAGCGACAATAAAATCAATATCAGGGAATTTCTCATGAGCAATTTTTATCATTTCATAAGAAATATCAACACCGAGAAGTTGTTTCCCATTTCCTAGCTGGTTAATTAAACCAAGAAAAGTTCCTGTGCCACATCCAATATCAATTATTCCAGATGATTCTGAGAAATCAACTCGAGATAGAATTTCTTGGTATTTGTGAGTTTGTATTTCGTTGTATCTATTATCATAAATTTCAGCAGATGAATCATAACGTGTAGCAATTACTTTCTTTTTGTCCAATTAATTATCCAGTCCTTTTATAATTGCAAGTTTAAGTTAATAGGCAAGGAATTTACATTGCCCTTTGTTGCCAGTTAGCATTCAAGAATAGCTTCTTTAAAATATTGAACGCTTCATTTTGTTAAGATAATTCTAGCATCAACTGTTAGTATTTTATCTTCATAAGCAAAGATGGGATTAAGATCAATTTCCAAAATATCATCCATGTAATCAATGCTAAGTTTAGAGATTTTCATCAAAACGTCAACAATTAACTCTAATTTGACATTTGGTCCTCCCCTAAAACCTTGGAGCATAGGTAAAGCCTTGATTTCATGAATCATCTCTCGAGCATCTTCTACTTTTATAGGAGCAATTCTAAAAGAAACGTCTTTCAAGAGTTCTACAAAAATCCCCCCAAGTCCAAACATAATGGCTGGACCAAAAGTTGGATCTCGAGTAACTCCAACAATAATCTCTGTTGAAGGTTTAACCATTTTCTCGATAAGAACTCCCCTAATTTCTGCTTTTGAATCGTATTTCTTTGCACTAGCAAGTATTTCTTTGAAAGCTACT
>JAGMDP010000227.1 GCA_023128635.1 Candidatus Heimdallarchaeota archaeon
GAATCGGCTTCATCCAAAATAATAACCCTGAAAGGAGCATTAATAGCCATTAAATGAGCAAAATTTTTGATGCGTTCCCGAACAACATTAATACCACGTTCATCAGAAGCGTTTAATTCTAAATATGGAACACTTGTTTTTAGCTGATCTTCTTTACGACCAAAGACATCAAAATCGCCAAGAAGTTCGTTTATTAGAACGAGAGCTGCGGTGGTTTTACCTGTGCCAGGAGGTCCAGCAAACAACAAATGAGGCATAGTTTCAGCTTCAATAAAACCTTTTAATCGATTCTTAATCTCATCTTGATTAATGATGTCTTTTAGTAATTTAGGTCTATATTTTTCTGCCCAAAGCATTCGCTTAAAACCTTCCAGTTTATTTCTATCGCAGACGATATCATGTTAACTTTTTATTACTTTCTATTACCTTAACTAAGAACAAAATACCGTACTATAACTACTAAGTAGCGTTCCTTTTTAAACATAGTATATTTAAAAAACAAGAGAAAAAAAAGGAGATGACAGAGCGGTGGTGGGTGATCATGCACCACCACTCCAGTATTCGTCTATGAGATTGTAAAAGAAGGTTTGAGTCCCTTTAAAATTTCTTGTAGGGATCTCTAACATATACTGGTGTCGCAGCAGCCCCTCTTTTTACAGTGACTTGACCAATTTCTAATGCTTTAACCAATTCCTTGAATCTATTTCGCAAGGTTACAGGAGTGGTTTTAGCAGCTTCAGCGACTTGTTGCTGAGTTCTTCTTTCGCCAGTTTGTATTCCTGCTATGTAAATTACTGCAGCAGCTATGGACATAGGATTCTTCCCAACATCGAGTCTAAATTCTCTGACTGATTTGAGAATCTCTATAGCTCTATTTTGGGTGTGCATTGTTATTTTTAATTCAGCTCCTAATCTTGACACAAGCTGTGCTGGGTCTATTGGGGTTGGCTTTATTCCTAACTCAACGATATAGACTCTTACGCATCGAGCTAATTCTTTGCGATCCACTTTTCCGGTGGTGCATATATCTTTCAGTGTTTTAGGAACATTATGAGTTCTACAAGCAATATAAATAGCAGAAGCAGTCATGGAATCTATACTTCTACCTCGAATAAGTTTTGCTTTTAGAGCTCTTCTATAATAAATAGCAGCTGTTTCGGTAATATCTTCGGATATACCCATTTGACTGGCAATCCTTTTTAATTCAAAGATGGCATCTCGTAGATTCCTTGCTTCTGATCTACCTGTTCTTCTGTTTAACCATCTTAACCTATTCATTCTTGCTATTGTGGACGGACTTAGATTCTTACCAGAGATATCTTTGTATCCGGCACCAATTTGTGTTCTTAATCCCTTATCAATTTTCAAATTTGAGGATGGAGCACCAACTCTTTCTCGAGCGTTTTGCTCACTTTTTGTAAAGGCTCTCCACTCTGGACCTGTGCTTAAAATGATATCTTGAACAGCACCACAACTGGTGCATATTCGCTCACCACGTGATTTGTCATTTATTAAAGCGTCAGAGCCACAGACCTTACAGTTATTTTGCGAGTCGTCTTGCTCTTCCCTTACTTCTGTTTTATTCAACAATTTTTCTTTCACCAAATATTCTTTTTTTTTAGTACTACTACAAGGATATGTTCATACTCTCTTACTTGGTATTAGAGTAGGACTACCTTGGTGGTATATCTCTCTATCCTCCTATATAAGCATTTCGCCCAGTCTTTCAAGCAAAGCATTCCCCCTAATAGTACCCTCTACTAGTACCCTACACTATAGGCAAACAAGAATAATTATTCTACTACAAGTATGAAAATAGACCTATTGTCAATAAATAGTGAAAACAAGTAAAAATAAAGAAAGAAGAAAGAGAAAAATTAGTGTTTAACGTCAAAATCTGGACTGACATTACCACGGCATTTTCCATAGAAGAAATCTTTTGCACACCAAGTAGCTTGACCACCTTCAAATGCAAAATTAACTTCACCAGAGTCATAAATAACTCTATCATTTATCTCTACAACAATCTTTTTCAGAATCCATTTATCAGCATGAACACTATGTTCTTTCTTAAGGCAGAAATATTGAAACCAATCCGATGTTAAACCTTCAGGAATATCTAAATCGAAATCATCAGTTCGACCTTTTTCAAAATCATCACAGAATGGATGATCTAAATCCCATGTGTGTTCTCCAATATACAATTTTATTGGATCGTCAGTACCGCTTCCACGTTTATTATCAGTTGTAACTGTCACTTTCATCTTGTGTATTACTTCACACATATCATCGTCTTCAGACATTTTGTTTTTTCTCCAATTTTTTTTTAAAATTCAATAATTTTTTGTTCTAATTACCATATATAATTCTTCTTACTAAAAGTTGTTAGTTTATTTTCTTTACAATTCAAGTAGATTTTTTTCACATTTCTACGAAATTATCCTCTGAATAAAATAGAAAGAATATGTTGGAACTAATTACTGGGTTTTCCAACACCGTAAGCAGCGAAGCCTTTCGCTCGGAATTCTTCTAATTTTATGACGTCTCGTCCATCAATAATAATTGGTGTTTTCATTTTCTCTTTTAACCAGTCAGCTTTCAGGTCAAAGTATTCTTTATGCTTTACGAAAATAACTGCAATGTCTGCATCTGTAACGGTCTTTTCGAGATCTTTAGAAACTGTGTATGGAAATTCTCGTTGACGAACCAAAGGATCATGAATTACCCATTTCACTCCTTCTTTCTCGAGTAGCTCAACATAAGTTTCAGTTGGGGAATTTCTTGTATCTTCTGAATTTTCAATGAAAGATGCACCTAAGATAGCAACCTTTGCTTTGGCAAAATCAATGCCTGCATCTTTTGCTCCTTTTTTAGCCAAGTTCACCATATGTGAAGGCATCATTTCATTTCGCATTCTAGACTTGACGATTACATCAAAAGGTACGTCTGTTTTCCCATAAGTGTCAACACCATACTTCAAAAGCCAAGGGTCCTTTGGTAAACAATGACCGCCAACACCAGCACCAGGTAAATGTAAATCACGATAAGCATTAGAGTTAAATGGTAAGCTATTTACACACCTGCGAACTTCATTAAAGTCGACATCAAGTGATTCACATGCGAGAGCAACCTCATTAGCAAATGCAATTTGAACATCTCGATAAGTGTTTTCAACAACTTTCGCAACTTCAGCGGTTGTTGCAGAAACAGGTATTAATTCCTCATTGACAATATGCTTGTACAACCACAAACCTTTCTTGGTGCATTCTTCTGTAATGCCACCAATAATTCGAGGGTAGTTAACTATATTGTTTATTAATCTACCAACCATGACACGTTCATAAGCAAAGACTAAAAAGAAATCTTTACCAGCCTTCATGCCAGAGTTTTCTTCTAAAATGGGTTTTACAATGAATTCTGTTGTTCCTGGAGCTACAGTGGATTCAACAGCAACAACGGCTCCCTTTTTCATTTTCTTACCTACAGTAGCTGAAACTTCCCTAAGAGATCGATACAAAGGTTCATGGGTGTCTTTCTCTGTTGGGGTTTGCACATCGATAAGAATATAATCCATATCCTTTAGAATATCAGTATCATCGGTTACACGGAAGGTTTTCTTTTCCAATACAACACGCTTTATCAATTCAGGTAAATCTGGTTCATTTAAGATTGGACACTCGCCTTTATTTAAAGCATCAATCTTCCAAGCAGATCGTTCAGACCGTCTTTGAATACCAATAACATCAAAACCATCCTCATCAGCAAATAATGCAGCTGCAGGAATACCAACATATCCCATTCCTATTACTGCAATTTTTGTTTTGTCAGCCAATAGATACCAACTCGTATGTAATTTCATTTGAATAAACTAAGAATATTGGTAATTTCTCCAATAATATCTCTTACTCTTTCAGAAAGAATGCAGTTTATTACTTTTTCTTTCAGTTTCTCATTTTGCGTTGAGGAGTTGGAGCATTTTATTAATATCATCTGTGGGAAATTTGCAAAAACGATTAATGCAAACATAAACAGTTGCCTTGCCGTTTTTCATAGACTTGTATTTCACAAAATCAGTAACATTGGAAATTTCCGGTTTCTCCTCATCTGAAGGTAAAAATAGAACTATTTTGTTTGGAATATATTCACTTCTTAATGCTTGTAGCATTTCATTAGTATCAGTTTTATTGAGATTACCTACAATGACTACTTCAAAAGATGGACCAAAAGTATATTCTAAAGCAGATAAAAATAATGTAAATGAGAGTAGAGATTGTTCAATTGTTGTTGAAAACAATTTATTCATTTGCACTGCTTTTTCTTCCAGACTCAAGTCCATCGTAATTCTAGAGATTCGTATCATGTTTAGCATAGCAACTGAATTTCCAGAAGGAATTGCTCCATCATAAATTTCTTTCTTACGAACAATAAGCTCCTCTCCATCATCTGGGGTGAAAAAGAAACCCCCTTTATTTTTATCCCAGAAATGTTCAATCATCTTGTCATTGTATTGTATGGCTTTCTTGAGATATTCCACTTTAAACGTTGTTTCATATAACTCTAACAAAGCCCAAATTGTGAAAGCATAGTCATCAATCATGCCATTTATAGCAATTTCACCTTCACGATAACGGTGCACTAATCGACCGGATTTTGTTTCCAAATTTTGGATGATAAAATTAAGAGCCTTTTCAGAAGCTGTGGTATAATCCTCGTTTTCAAGAATCCTACCTGCAATTGCAAAAGCTGTAATCATTAAACCATTCCAATCCGTTAGAATCTTATCATCCTTATGTGGATGAATTCGAGTCTTTCGTTTCTCAAAAAGCTTAATCCTCATACTCTCCAATTTTTCAACTAATTCTTTAGTTGAAATCTTAAGTTCAGAAGCTAAATCTGTTATTGATTTCTTTAAATGAGGAATATTACTTCCAGTCTTCTTCTGAGTAGCTTGATCTTTGAAATTACCATCTTCCTCAAAATTATATATTTGTAAGAATAAGTTACCATCTTCTTTTCCAAGAACTTCTATTATCTCATCATTTGTCCAAACATAGAATGTCCCTTCTTCACCTTCACTATCAGCATCTTCTGCTGAATAAAATCCACCTTCTGGCGAAGTCATATCTCTAAGAACATAAGAGAGAATTTCTTCTACAACTTCGCGAAACTCGATTTTTTTCGTTGCTTGATAAGCTTCAACATAAGCAATAACTAAGAGTGCTTGATC
>JAGMDP010000228.1 GCA_023128635.1 Candidatus Heimdallarchaeota archaeon
TTAGCTACTGCTCATGCAGTTATCAACAACGGACCAAGAAAATAAAAATAGAATCACTTTCTTCCTTTAGGAGGAAAGTTATCCTCTCTTTTTTTTATGTTTGTTTTATTTATACAGTTTTAGTGTTACAAAATCCTCTAGCTGCAATTCCTCGGGAGGAGATAATCTACCTTGCTCCTTCATTTTGTGGATTTCCTTTAATCCTTCACCCTCACCTTTTTCAAGATATGCAAGTGCTAAAGCTAATCTAAAACGTATTTCATCGGCTTCTGTCATGAGCATAGTTTCAGTAAGTGGTTCTATGGCTACATCAGCACTTAGTTCAACTAAAGCCCAAGCCGCAATAGAGTGTAATAATCCTTCATCAGGCATTTGGAGTATTTCTATGATTTCTGGAATTGCTTCTTTGGCTTTTTCGCCGATTACTCCTAAACCCCAAACAACTCGTTCACGCACTAATTTATGTTCATCCTTTATCGCTTGCATTAGAAGAGAATTAATTTCATTTGGTCTAATTCGAACTAATGCTTCTACTGCTGAAGCTCGAACTTCTTCACTTTCATCCTTTAGGAGTATATGAATTAAATCTGGATTTACTTTATCATATTTTAATTTTCCAAGAGCTAAAACCGACAAAGATCTTACTGCCCAGTCTTCATCTTTTATTGCTTCTACGAGAGCAGGGATTGCCTCTCCAGCTTTTTCTCCTAGATCTTGTAACTCCCAAGCAGCTTCGCGTTTTTCTTCAAGATTATCAGATTTTAATTTCATGACATAATCTGCTATTCGCTTTTTTATCGCTTCTATACTCATAGAAATCAGTTCCTTTTCTTACCGTTGGAGTATGTTGTCTTTCTAAATAAAAATTCTTATTGATGAATACCTTCATTTGATAATGATATGTAATAATTAGTTGTGATATAATATGACTGAAAAGATTTCTTTAGAAAAGAAAATTGAAAACATGAAGAAAACCACAGAATTCATTTTAGCTTTAGATGAATCTTTCACTATACCAAACGGGTGGAAAACAAAAGAGTTACTCCTTCATCTTTGGTCATGGGATGACGAGTTTGTAAAAATATGTCAATTCAAAATGAAAGATTCACTAGATCAATGTAAATTTGAATTTCAAAGTATGGAAATGGAATATTCAGAGTGGAATGATTATGTACTTGATAAGATGAAAGATGTTTCATTCAAAGAAGCTAAAGAGAAATTCAAAGAAACAAGATATAAAGTACTAAGCATATTTGAGGAATTGATTAAACTCCCAGAGACTGTAGAAGACGAAAAATCATTCTTACGAACTGATCGAATTCTCGATTTATGGCAGCACGATAAACAACACTTAGAAGCAGGCGGAGCTAAAATAGAGTTCTAAAATAGTCTCGTTATGTTTTTTTTGGAAGTGTTTTTATGAAAATTGAACCAATTGGTTTTGTAAGAAATGAAGTTCTTCATCCACATAATAGTGAGTGGGGTGAAGAAATTTCGGAAATAATCACCAAGGATGAATTTACAAAAGGACTTATTGGACTTGAAGAATTTACTCATGCTATTATAGTCTTCTATATGCATCAAGCATCTTATAATGAAGAAAGGCATCTCGTACGTCATCCTCAAAATCGAGAAGAATTACCTAAGATTGGAATTTTCGCTCAAAGAGCACGACACCGTCCAAATCCAATTGGCATAACTTCTGTCCAAATAATTGGAGTAGAGGAGAATATTCTAACAGTAAAAGGTCTAGATGCAATAAATGAAACCCCTATATTAGATATCAAACCATACTTTCCAGATTTTGATATGAGAAAGGATGCTGAAACCCCAGAGTGGGTACAAGAAGTAATGAAATATTATTTTTGATTTAGATTTCTTCATTTTTTATATTTTTTCTAAAACGATTAACTAATAACTACTATAACAATTATTCCTACAACAATAAATATTGAAGCACATAACAATATTTGAAGAATTTCTTTACGCATTCGTTTTTTAGTCGTTGGTAGTATAACATCCCTTTCGACACCATTTTGATCATAAACTACAACAGTTTTTGTTCTTTCTTCTTTGTAATCTGGTACTGGTACAAAAGGTTGAGATATTTTCCTAACTCTTGCCTCTCTTAATTTGATTATTTCTTCTGTAATAGCATATTTAACATCTTTTTCACTAATTATTACTCCTGCTTCAGGTTGAATTCTTTTTATGAGTTTTTCTTGACAAAGTTTTTCTAAAGATTCAATTATATAATGCAAAGAAATTTTCTGGAATCTTCCTTCTTTGGATAATTCTCCAACAGTATATTCATCCAAAAGACCATTTACTATGGAGGTAAGAACCATATCTTTGAATTCTGATAGCATCTTTGATATTCCGAATGATGTAATTTTGTATCCTTTATCAAATACTTGACCATCAACAGAAGTACTTGGAGTTATCTCTTGAAGGCTTTTTACTCTCACCATTTCTCTCAAAGCAGCTTCAATATAATAAGCCTCTTTCACATTAGATTTAAGCTCACTAAAAGTGTAAGTCTTTTCAGGTGAATTCATTATATAGATGAGAATTCTTCTGGTAGTCAATCTAACAATGCTTTTTTTACTTGACATAACAAAATTCTATCGTTTTGCAATTGTTAAATTTTTCCCAGAAGAATAAAGTCACCATCGATTATAAAAGTCCTCAACAATTCCTAAGAAATCCTTTACTTTGAGCTTCTTTCCATTATCTAAAATAACATGTCCTGTAAAATACCCAAAGACTCGATGTTGAACGGATTTAATCAATAGGAAATTAACCTTGCTTTTTCTATCTACCAATGGTTGAAAGGCCATTTCAAATCGACCATCATTACTTGTAATTTCCCAAGGCTTCAAGTAATCTTTTGGATCAAGTTGAAATGTTACTTCATCTAATTTATGGGCTTTATTTTCGTAAAATAACATATTCTCTGTTATCGGAGAATTTTCAGTGATACCAGACCCAACATTCCATCCAATAGATTTGCCATCTAGATATCCAGATGCAGTTCCCCAGTACCATCTGTTTTTGTAGGTCCAATTTCCTCTACCCCAGTCATATCCACCCATTGCACTCTCAGGTGAAAACTCAAAATGTTTACTACCTAATCTAACTGATCCCTTTGCTGGCATACAATTGATTTTTTGATTATAATAAAATGCCTTTCGATTTTTCTCCCAGGAAGTAGCTCTTACCATACTTTCCAAATCCGGGTCTTGATAGAGTGAAATATCAGCTGCTAAACCCCAATCATCTTCCTCCCATCTAAAATCAGGAGCTTCAATGGTAATATATCGTTTAGGCAAAGAGCAATTGTATTTCATCAGAATTTTACTATTCTCAAAAAAGAATCTCCCATTACCAGTATGTGGTAATAAACCAGTTTTTCCTGCAGGTAGAATAGGCATTGTTTCAAAATGAACGAATTTTTTCTCTTTAAAGTCTAACCAACATACTGCCATTAAACCAAGATACCCAAGATCAGCGATCGTACAAGTTAAGCCATGTTTTCTTTTATGATCGATAATATAATAAAAATCCCATTCTTTCACACGAAGCCAACTTGCTTTTATTTTGTATTTATCGTATTCCAAAAGTAGATCTGTAGCCCATCCTTCTTCTGTTAGTGTACCATCTTCTTTCAAAAGTGGTTTGCGTTCAGTAATTCTATGCTGTTCCCTCAAGTGTTTCCCTCATGATAACAATTCCAACTAGAAAATTTAAAGCTTTGTTGGTAGATATATCACAAAACAGAATATTTTCTTATGAAAGTAATTCTTCTAATTCGTTCATTTTCTTAATTAATTGCTTACCTTTCGTTGAAACAGAATATCTTTTCTGGCGATCTTTTGAGTCAAATTCAGAAATCATCTCTCTACTTTGTAATTCTTTAAGATGCTGATATACTGCTTGAAGAGAAATAGTTTGTCCTAAAGATTTCCATATTCCATAACCAAAATTACTATCTGTTGTATTAATTATTTTTAAGATTTCTATTTTTGTTCCCATACTTCTGAAGGTTTCTATTTTTTTGTCTTGTGTTGTACTTTTCTGAAATGCTCGCGATGTTTTCATCCCACTAGCAGTTATGATAGCTAAAACTGATGAGTTTTGCGGAAGGATTTTCTCTTTCAACAGGTTGTCTACTGCAGCTATTACTGTTGCACTACTTAATTCCGCAAAAATACCTTCCTTCTTTCCTAAGAGTTTACTGGCTGCAACAATCTCCTTCTCAGATACAGAGATAGCTAGTCCATTACTTTCTTTGATACTTTGTACTGCTTTTTCACCAAAAATCGGATCTCTAACCATAATAGCATCTGCAACTTTATTCTTGCTGATATTTTTCGTTGTTATTTTTTGAATAGAGTTTCCAGCATCAAAAGATTTAGTTATGGAATCAAACCCTTCAACTTGTACGCCAATTATTTTAGGTAGTTTTACATCCGATGGTATAAGTTTGAATTCTTTTGCTTGTTTTAATCCCTTCCAGATAGAATATAATAATCCACCACTACCCATAGGAATTATAATATACTCAAGATCTTGTATCGAGCCAAATGTGTTTTGCTGTTCGATAATTTCTAAAGAGACAGTTTTTGCTCCTTCAATTATAAGGATGTTAAATTCAGGTGTTGCTTGGTAACGACCCTTTTCAATCATTTTAACTGCTAAATCAAGACTGTCATCAATAGTTTCCCCGAAATCAATAACTTCTGCTCCATATGCTAGCATTTGTGTACGTTTCTCCGGTGAAACACTTTTGGGTACAACACAGAAACATTTGATTTGAGCTGCCGCACAATAGGCGCTTAATGAAGCGCCAAGATTTCCATCTGAAGCACAAACCAAGGACTGGATATTTCTATTCATGGCATCAGATACCATCAAAGGGGAAACTCGATCTAAATATGAACCTGTAGGATTTGATCCTTCGATTTTTAGAAATAAATTAACTTTGTCCTGAAATATGTGTAAAGCTTTACGCAGAGGTGTTTGTCCCTCTCCAAGAGTAATTGTTTTTTCGAACTGAGGTAAAAAAGAACGATAACGCCAGATACCCTTTTCGCTTGTTTTGATGCTTAAATCAGTTTTTGATAAATCATATTCATACTCAACTAAAGCAGCACTGCATTGTGGACATGTATGAGAACGTTGTAGTGGATTTAATTCTGCTTGACAGTTTTTACAAACAATCTTTTCCGTCACTTACATTATTCCCCTCTGCAGTTTTAATCGTTATATTACTAATATTCAATATTTCGAAGAAAGTTTATAAAGTTAATGTTTCAACTTTAATATACAAGTTATAACTTGTATAGTATCGAGGAGATTTTCATAAATGAAGAATTTATTCTCTGAAAGATCCTACATGAAGAAAGGCGAAAGACCTCATCGAACCGCTTATGAAGAAGATGTAGTTCGTGGCACGAATCGTGTTAAAAGAGGATTCGCTAGAATGACGAAGG
>JAGMDP010000229.1 GCA_023128635.1 Candidatus Heimdallarchaeota archaeon
ATAAAATTTGGTTTATTAAATACAGACAGGAAAAACACAACTGACAAGAAAAGATAGATTATGACAATTTTTCTTGTAGAAAGGGTTCTTTTGTTAAAGATTTTTTTCTTAAACAAGTCGATCATTCATCCTTTATTTCAGTTGTTGATTTCTTTTTCTTTCGTTGAAATATAAATCCATCTCGAGCGAGTTTTATTCTCAATACGAAAGTGATTATCATACAAACTAGTGTTATAATGATCAAGCTTAATCCTATCGATAGTGGTGTAAAGTGAAAGGTATAATTTAGGAATAGTCCATCAAGAATCAATACAAGTAAGCTCAAACCTATTGCTGTAGCACTTCGTTCTAAGAATCTAAAATCATCATTTATTTCTGGAAAAATCGTAGAAGTTAAAGACCAACCTGTTAAGACGAGCATAAAGAAGCTAACTACAGCATATCTTACATAAAAGAAGAAACCACTCTCAACATCTACTAAAACAAATATCAGGACTAAAGCCATGACACCAATACTTGTCCAAAACTCTTTGGTATAATAGTTATTCTTGATAAAATATTCTTTAGGTTTCTTTGGTAGTTCGGTAGATAATGGGATTGGTTCTTGTAAGGTAATTTCTTGATTGATTTCCCTTTCTCTTATTACAGATATTATTTCCTCTTCCGGTATTTCGTATTTCTCTTCAACGATTTCGATTAAGGATCTAACATCCTTTGGTTTTTCTTCAATAAGAACAGAATCTATTTTATTACTAATTTCCTCTTTTCGCGTTGCTGCTTCGATCTTCTCTTTTCGATTGTTTTTACTCTTCTTTTCCTTCGACAAAGATAATTTCTCCTAGAGAAAAAAGGAAGGAATTCTCATTCGCTTCCAATTGATGTCACAGCTGCTTTAGAATCCACTAATTCACCAGGTTTGTCTCTTAATCCTACAAACCAACCAAGTGTTATTATTAGTTGATGCAACCATATCCACATCATCGAGAATGCTCTTACTTTCAGAGCACGATAAATTAGGAATAATCCTACAATTAAAAGTACCCAGAAGAAAAATGGGAACCAAGTTGTTACAATATCTGCTATGTTTTCGTACAGCAGAGGTTTCGTATCCTTTATACCTCCAGTCGCAACTGTCCAAGTAGCCCATCTTTGGACTCCAAGTCTAAGGAAGTTTAGTGGAAAGATAATCACAGGAGTTAAGCCAATTGCAATGCCTTTATTCACTTTCTTTGCAGGCGTTACATAAAGCAACGCAACCATCAAAGCAAACAGCAGAACACCTGAACTAACTACATTCGTAATAAATGCATTATCAGGATTCAGTAATTGATACGTAGATATCCACCCAAACAATTTGGTTTGTTCTGGAACCACCGTTTGGATAGCACCAAATGAAACTGCAATATTATCAGTTGTCATTCCAATAACTCGATTTAAAGCTGGTATTAATCCTATTCCTATAATCACTATCGATATTCCAGCGAATGTAGAGAAAGTTCTCTTAAAGAATGACCATTTGTTCGATTCAATTTCCTCATTAGGATAAAAATTCTTCTTTGTAATTTCTTCTACTCGAGTAGGTTCACCTATTTCTGTTAAAGATTCTTCATAAGAAACAATTTTATCTAAATAAAATGCTTTTCCTTGAATTCTCCAAGTTATACGTTTGAGACCATCCACCATTGCGTCTATCCATGCTCCAAACGTTGAAACTATTCTCACTCCAGTTCGTTCTATAACTAGAGTAAAAATTACAATTCCTACAAAGCCAAAGACTTTACTCAGCATATCATGAGCCCAGAAAAACGCCTTATCAGCATCTCCCCAGAGTTTGTATAAATATTCAGTGAACCAGAAATGAAAAGCAACTCGAAAGGTATTGCCAATGTGCATCATTAGTAAATTAGTTACATGTGCAACTGTTTTATTCTGCCATTTTGCAGGAGTAATGAAAATTAATGCCATTAGTAATGCACCTGCTTCCATGCCGGTGCATGCTCTAATAATTAAGAGAGTTCGTGGGTAAGTACCCAACCTTAATCCAGGAAAATAGGGGGTACCAAAATAAACATTTGAGTTTGTTAATGGATCTGGGTCTATTCTTTCGAAAAATTTTACTGAAAATTCAGTGGTATCCATACCAAATATTGAGTCTAATAACCAAACAGAATTATCTCTCACTAATACTTCAAGAAATTCAAAAGCTCCTATCCAATCTAATACAAAGTAGAGGAAAAACATCAAGACAATGAAAGCAGGGAGAGTCTTCAAAACGAAGTTTAATCTTTCTCGAGAAGTATTCGGGTACCAGGATACATAACTCATGAGCATCAGACCTTATGTTGTCTTCTTAACAATTATTCAAAAAGATTTGCTTTGCTTTTCTAAGGTTGCGACTAATACAAATTAATGTTAGCTTGAAAATAGAATCAGAATATTTAGTAACTAATACAAAAAATAGAGTCGCTTATGACTCATTTTCTAACCATTTCTTTATGGTTTGCTGACCGAGTCCGGTTATTTTCCAAAGATTTCGTCTCTCTCTCTTCTCCATTAATACTACATTTTCAAAAAGCATATTTTTTAGATGATATGCAATCGAAGCATAATTAGAACCTGTACCGTCTGTTATTTCTGCAGTTGTGAAGAACTTTAAGGGATTGTCGTAAAGGAACTGAAGAATATTATTCCTTTTCTTTAACCCTATACGGGTGTTCCTTTTTTTTCTGAGAATTGCTTCGGAGCGTTCAATTTTTTCTTTTGGCAAATACCTTCCAACCAGTTAAAATAGTAAAATTCCACTGTAATTATACTTATTTTCTTAATTAATGATTTCTATTAGCATCTTAAAAATAAGTTGGTTATAATAGCACATTTTTTATAGAAGCGATGTGAAAATCGACAAAGATTAGTTACAAAGAGATGCAAGTTGATTCCAATGAACAAAACAAAAGAAGAAATTGAAGTCATTAATGGTATTGGTAATGTACGTTTTGAGAAACTCTCAAGATACGCTAAGATTAGAAGTCCATTAGAGAAATTCGAAGTTGTTGAACAAAAAATAGAGTTTCGTAAAGATCCATTAATCAATCATTGGTCCAGAATAAATAAATTAAGAGCTGATCGTATCAAACAAGCATCTGCTCCTGGAGAAGACTTTGAAACTAATTTACAGTCGGTTGTTGAAAATTCTGCAAAGAAGTGTTTCTTCTGCCCAGAGAATTTGATGAGTTTCACTCCAAAGTTCCCTGAAGAATTAGGGTTAGGTGAGAGAATTACTGTTGGAGATTTCAACTTATTTCCGAATCTTTATGTGTTTTCGCAATATCATGCAGTAGGAACCCTAGGTAATAATCACTTTACACAATTAGATAAATTTACACCAAAAATTTGGCAGGAAGCAATAGAGGGGTCAATCAAATTTTTCAAAGCAGTTCATAATTCTGATAAAAACGTAAAATATCCATCTATTAATTTCAACTTTTTACCACCTTCGGCATCATCGATAATTCATCCTCATATACAAGTTATCCAAGATATTAAAGCTACAAAATTAACTGAAAAATTACTTCATAGAAGCCAACAATACACAAATGAGATTAAGAGTAATTATTGGTTAGATCTAATTGCATCCGAAAGAAACCTTGGTGAACGTTTTATCGTTGAAAATGAATTTATGACTTGGTTAGCTACTTTTTCCCC
>JAGMDP010000023.1 GCA_023128635.1 Candidatus Heimdallarchaeota archaeon
TATCTTGATAGCTTGTATCCCATAACAATGGGGTCCATGAATCTGGATCTAAAGCTGTAGTGTGTGGGAACACATCTAATGGGTATGTAATAGTTGCTTGTGGCACGTCTTCATAGAGAAGTGCTTGAATATCATGAGCATATTGAATTCTGTCTGCTAAGACAAAACTTTGAGAATAATTACCGATAGCCCAATCCATTTCAGGAACGCTATATTGGTAAAAGTTATCACCATTGGGTGGTTGTGAAGGTGTGTCAAACAAACCTTTCAAATCAATATCTAATCCCCAACCCCAACCGACGAACATAATGTCGAATCCGCCTTCGGCGTATGATGGAATCGGATAAGGACCTGGGTAACCCCAAGTTCTTGGAGATATTTGTGCCCAACCGGTGTGGTCGAATACGTCTACTCCAATACCTATTTTTGGCAATTGTTCTACCATTAAGGTAGCCCATTGATTTCTTGCCGGATTGGTATTGGGCGCAAGAACACTTATTGTAAAGAATGGTGCCGGGTTAGCTGCTTCTGTTGGTGTAGCCAAAAATGGCATAACACTTAAGCAAAGGATAATTGCTAACGGAAGGACCATCTTCTTAATATCCTTCTTGATCAAATTTTTTACCTTCCACGATATTATAGGTAATGTACTCTCTTTTAAGAATAGTACGTTTTATTTATTGAACTCTTGTCTTTAAAAGTTTTATCGAGGCAGGAGTAATTACTTATAATTGGAGTGCTGATTTTTGTCGGTATATTTGACTATTATTCTATTATTTTTTGTGAAATAGTATTTTCTATCACAAAAACTGCTATCTCAAAGGATGAGGTTAGTTTCTCAAAGCAGTGATTATTTTTTCTCGACCATATTTTATAATTGAAGGTAAGACACCCAACAAAGCCATTACAGTCATAACTACAGGTATAAGAACAATTTCCAAGATTGGAAGATTAATAGTGTATGGTATTATATTATGCGATGTTAGAATTGGGGTAATTAAATTGAACGAAGCATAAGTAAACGCTAGGCCAAGCAAAAGTCCTCCTATGCTTGCACTTAGAATTATAACAATTATTTCTATTACAAGCAATTTGGATATCGTTCTTGTAGATTTTCCCATCGTCTGAGTAATAGCAAATTCTTGTGTTCTTTGATTTAATGTAAAATCTGTGAACATGACTATTAAAACCATGATTATTAAAACAATTGAAATTAATTGTACATAGAAGAAAACCCTTACGTTCGGAATATATGATTCTATAAAAGATCCAATGAATTGCTCATTGATGAGCTCAGGATTGACTTGGGTATTTGATAATAAACCTTTGATTTCATTTGTAATTCTAGTGGAGTTTTCGTCTGGAAAGACACTTGCTAAGAATAATTGACAACTGGATATTTCAAGTTCTGTTTTCATGAATTCTTCATTTATGAGAACAATTCCCTCATTTTGCTGCAGCATCTCAATATTCCTTCCATCCAATAACCCCAATCCCGGAGCGGAATTTAATATTCCAGTGATGATAAAGGATCTATGAAAGATTCCTCCTGGCAAGTTAACTATTGGAATATCATCGCCTATTGTTAGATTAAGTCTTTCAGCAAGAGGTTGACCGATAATTACCCCTGCATATTCTTCATGCAAATTTTTCAGATTTTCAAATGAGTTATCTTCCGCGAAGCTGCTATCATCCCACTTTCCTACTCTAGAGTATGTGATGGAATCGACACCCACTACCGTATAATCATCATAAGCAATCGACCCCGTTGTTTTCAGAAGAGCAACTACTTCGTTTATTCCATCAATTTGCGAGATATTATTTTTGAAGCCAGAATCCACTGGATAAGTAATAACTCTCATATCTGCTCCGTTTTTGTAATCTGCTTCCAGCATTTGATTTTGGGTTACTGATGAAGCTGAAATTAGTGAGAAAGCGACAAATGTGGAAACTAAAATAACTGCAAAAGTCATTGAACTCAATTTCTTATCTTTTCGTTTGAAGTTATTGATTAAGAAGAAAGCTTCATTAAAGACAATTCTTCGATACAACCCTTTCAATGAAACCTGGAATTTATCTGTTAATAGATAACTTAGAAACTGTCCTACAAAAATCAATAGAAAACAAAACAGGAGAAAAGTATAACCTGCAGAAGTAGTACTTGCTAACGAGAAATTCTGTGATTCTTGTATATTTTTTATCGTATCGATTAAGACGAATATTAAGGCAATGATAACAATTGATACGACTCCAATATTCACTCCAAGAAAGATATTTTTTTCCATTTTTCTTCGTGCACTTAACTCATGTTCAGAACTCTTATGTCTGAGAGAAATCTCCCACCATATTTTCAAAGAAGCATATCCTACAAGAATAAGGACTAAAGTGAAAGAAATTCCAATAGCAAATCCCCATGAAAAACTTGGTTCCTGCATGAAGGCTCTAAATGTTGCTCCATTAAACCCACTTGCAGAAAAAGAAGGTATTAATGCGGAAATAATAAAGGATAACGCAATTCCTAGTATAATTCCGAAAATTGCTACAATCAGGAATTCAATTATAAATAATAGCAGAATTTGAAATGTATCCGCTCCCCGATCTCTTAGTAAAGCAACTTCTTCTTGGCGATATTCTATTATAATATTTATTGTGAAAATTGTCATCACAATACCTACTAATATGACAGGTATCATTAAGACAACTGAAATTGAAGCTCGAGAATAAGCATTTGTTAAAGAAATCATAGTTGATTCAATAATGTAAATGTAAGTTGTGGGATAATCTCTTTTAATTGTCTCTGAGAATAATTGCATTTTATTTACTACTTCATCCAAACCATCTTTTGTAATTTCTTCTTTATCGAATTTAACAAATAGAACATATGGAACTTGATTGGATTTCATATCAACCTCATCACTTCCCAAAGAGCTTTTTGGGAAAATTATAGAATCTGAAAGTACTTCGCTTGAGAGAGCTGATTGAACTATAGAAAATCCTTCATTTACAGTAAAGATTCCTTTGACAGTATAATCCTCATAATAGGTTGTTTGAAATGAAGAGAGATATATTTCACCATAAGCTGGATTCGGGATATACTTACCTATGGATAAATTTAGGACATCTCCTATCTGGATCTCCCGACTATAAATTGAACTTAATTCTTGAGCTTGTTGTAAACTTAGTAAAATACCGTTATCTTCAACGGTGTAGTTCCCCTCTACATTAAATACAAAGGAAATCCGGTCCAGTGTTTCTTGTCCGGTAACAAAAGCATTTGTGAGTGAAACAGGATTATTTGGATCAGTTTGGCTATTTTCAGGCAGGACTACATAAGTCGTAAAATTCTTGTTTTCTGTATTGAATAATGCTGCCGTTGAATATCCCGTACTATAGAAATCTACTAGTGCATTATCATCTAAATCCTCGATAATTTCATCAACATCCTCGGGCTGAGAGGCAGAGAAAATGTAAGCTTGGAAATCTTGTGAACCTAGGAAATCATTAATAGCTAAATCTTCTGAAGTATTTGACCAAAGATTCACAGATAAAAGCATGGAGATAGAAATAGTAAAACCAAAAATGATAATTACCATATGCCGTTTGTGACTAAGAATATTCTTGAAAGCTAATGAAAACAAAAAGCTGAATTTGACATTGTTTTTATTACTCATATATAAACACCAAATTTTCATTCATTTCCAAATGTTCAAGATGTTTAGCTTTTTTTGCTAGGTTTCTTCGATTTCTTAGTAGAAGCTTTTTTCTTTGTTTTTGGTTTTGCTTTAGGTTTCTTCTCGACGATTTCAGGGTCCCGGTAAATCGCCTTTGCAGCTCTAAAATCAAATGATTCCTTATCAACTATTTTTTCTTCAACAAGTTTACCATTACGAATGATTAGTACTCTATCTGCTCTTGCAGCTACTTCAGGATCATGAGTTGTCATAATAACTGAGATATTTTCATTCTCTATGAGTTCCTCAAGAAGATCCATTATTCCATCACCAAGAGTAGTGTCTAAAGCACGGGTCGGTTCGTCACAAATCAAGATTTTTGGGTTATTCGCTATTGCTCTAGCAATTACTACTCTTTGTTTTTGGCCATTTGATAATTGATGTGGATACTTGTTCGCCATTGGGCGCATTTCAACTCGTTCAAGTAACCGATACGCTTTTGTTAATGCTAGTTCTTCAGATTTTCCGGCAATAATTAGCGATGCCATAACGTTTTCAATCGCTGTCATACTTGGAATGAGATAGAATTCCTGAAAAATCATCCCTACTTTGTCTCTTCTAAACAAACGAAAATCATCTTTAGACATATCTGAAACATTATTTCCGTCGATTTCTATTTGACCCTCAGTCATGGTATCTATTCCAAAAAGAAGATTCAACAAAGTAGTTTTCCCACTTCCAGAGATTCCGACTATGGCTAGGAGTTCTTTTTCTTTCAAATCAAAAGAGACCCCCTTTAAAACTTCCAAAGGACCTGAACGGAGCTCATACTGCTTAAAAACATCTTTACACTCCAATACAGCATTTGACATGATTTAACCTTCTTCAAGGATTTTTTTTAACGATACGCCTTTTACATTTTATTTTTCTCTAATCTCAACAATATTATAAAAAACTACATTAAAAAAGTGTAGGTTCTTCTGGGAAAAATGAGAAATGTTTCTTATTCAACTATTAATGAGTAATTACCTTCCCTTTTTAATGTTTTTTTCTACTTTTCAGAATCTAGGAAGCATTTTATTATGATTATTTTTATTTAATTACTAATAGTAACTTGGATATTTCGAATTGTAAATATCAAAGGAAATATTCATAAAGAACTAAAATCAATCGATAAAGCGAGTATTGAAGTTTATCTCAATATGCAATAATTAAGAGCGTGATAAAGAAATGGCTTCAAAGTCACCGCAAGCTGAAGTGCTTCTAGAACTAAGAGATGTAAGAAAATGGTTTCCTGTAAAGGAACAAAGTTTTATTGGAAGTAGGCAAGTGGCAAACGTCAAAGCAGTTGATGGTGTCAATTTAATTGTTTACGAAGGTGAAACCCTTGGTTTAGTTGGCGAAAGCGGTTGTGGTAAAACAACTACTGGTAAAGTTATTGTTAAATTAGAAGTACCTACAACAGGTCAAGTATTATATCGAAATCAAGATATCTATGCTTTCCATACAAAAGAAGATGAAATGCATTTCAAAAGAAATGTCCAGATGATATTTCAGGATCCATACAGCTCATTAAATCCGCGAATGTTAATCATGGATATCGTAGGTGAAGGACTACAAATACATGAATCTAAAATGCCAAAAGCACAAAGAGAAAAACAAGTCTTCGACTTATTGGACTCAGTTGGTTTGGAAGATTATCACGCGATGAGATATCCTCACGAATTCTCTGGAGGGCAAAGACAAAGAATAGGAATTGCTCGAGCATTAGCAGTCAATCCAGAACTAGTGGTTGCAGATGAACCAGTTTCTGCTCTTGATGTGTCTGTTCAAGCACAAATCCTTAATCTGATGCAAGACCTTCAAAAAGATTACAATTTGACATATATTTTTGTTGCACACGATCTCTCTGTAATAAAACATGTAAGTGACAGAGTTGCAGTTATGTATCTTGGAACAATAGTTGAATTCGGATCAAATAGGCAAGTTTTTACACGAACTGCTCATCCTTATTCTGTTTCATTGATGTCTGCAATTCCTCGTCCAGATCCGAGACGTAAAATGAAGCGAATAGTACTTCCAGGAGAACCTCCTTCTCCGATTAATGTTCCCTCAGGTTGTAGATTCCATCCTCGATGTTACAAATCTGATGGAAAGAAATGCATTAAAGAAGATCCACCAGTCATTGAAATCGAACATGAACATTTCGTTAAATGTCATTATCCAGAAGTGTAGGGATTTTTTATCCTACCTTTCTTTATATTTTATTTCTCATAAATTAGCGCTCTGTTTTTGAGCGTAAAATCTTCAAGTACTAGATCGAATCCCTTATTTTGATGTAATTTATCAATAAATTCAAAAATAAAAGTGAATATTGAATCTACAGAAAAGACTTAATAAAAAGAAATTATATTTGCTATCAGAACAAAATCGGTGAATTCTATGGAACCATTACTGGAAGTAAAAGGTCTGGTCACGAATTTCTTCACAGAATCAGGTATAGTTGAAGCCTTAGCTGGGATTGACTTAACGGTTTTTCCAAAGGAATCTGTTGGAGTTGTAGGTGAATCAGGTTGTGGTAAAACCCAAACCGCTTATTCTATTCTCAGAATTCTAGCTTCAAATGGAAAAATTATGAGTGGACAAGTCTTATACAAAGGACAAGATCTTATTCAATTATCAGAATCAGAAATGAGAAGAGTTCGTGGAAAAGAAATCGCTATGATTTTTCAAGATCCAATGACTTCTTTGAATCCTGTACTAAAAATCTCTGATCAGATGATAGAAGTAATTGCAATGCACAGGGACATTTCTGAAATTGAAGCAAGAGAATTAGCTATTGAATCTTTAGCATCAGTAGGTCTTTCAGACGCAGCTGATCGTATTGATGAATATCCTCACAAATTCAGTGGTGGTATGAGACAAAGAATATTGATTGCTAGAGCATTAGCCCTTAGACCTTCTTTATTAATTGCAGACGAACCAACCACTGCCTTAGATGTAACTATTCAAGCACAAGTATTAGAGATAATTAAAGATATGAAGGAACAATATAATCTCGCATTAATGCTAATCACTCACAATCTTGGAGTTGTTGCTGAACTAACAGATAGAGTACACATCTTTTATGGAGGTCGTGTTGCTGAAGTTGCTTCAACTTATAATATCTTTACAATGCCAATGCATCCTTATACTATTGCTTTACTCGAAAGTATTCCCTCTTTAGATGTGGAAAAGGGCAGACTAGCTACAATCCCAGGAAGTGTTCCGCAACTCATAAATCCACCAAAAGGTTGTAGATTCCATCCTCGATGCAAATACGCTAAGGAGAAGTGTTCAATAGACATACCTGTTTTGGAAGAAAAAGAAACTGGTAGATTTGTTGCTTGTCATTTCTGGAAAGATGTTGAAGTTAGTGAGTTGGCTGAACAAGTTATGGGTTCACAAAAAGATAAGATCAAAGGGAAAACTTAGTATTTAATTTGTTGATGATTTGTTAAGGTTTCAAGAACTTTGCAAATCATTTATAGATTTTTTTTTGTTATATACTCAAAATTCTTTTGTAATTCATTTTGAAAGATTGAAAAGAAAATAAAAGAAATTGAATTGGTATCAAACCAATTCATTCCTAAATGTAAACATTCAGTCTATTCTCTGAGTCTTGGATCCATAGCATCTCGTAAAGCATCGCCAACAATATTAAACGCCAGTACCAGGAAGAATATACCAAAGCCTGCAACGAATACTTGTTCGGGATTATTCCGCAGATTTAATACTCCATCATTGACAATTCTTCCCCAAGACACTGTTGAGGGATCACCAAAGCCAAGGAAGGTTAGACCAGCTTCTGCAAGAATATTTCCACCAATGCCTAAAGTTGTAATTACAATAATTGGTGCGAGAATATTTGGTAATATGTGCTTAGTAATTATACGCCAATCACTTGCTCCAAGACAAACTGCTGCTTGAACATATTCTAGAGTCATTACTCGTCTTACTTCTGCTGAAACCAAACGAGCTAACCCAGCCCAACCGAAAAGACCGAGTACTGAGATCATAATTGTTGAGTGGTTTATATTCTGAAGGAATTCTATTCTCCCCGATCTAAGGAAGGATACTGCAACTATAGCTATGAGTAAGAAAGGTACCGCTAAGAACATATCAGTAAGACGCATGATAATTTCTTCTGTCAGTCCACGATAATAACCCGCAAGGGCGCCAAGTAAAACACCTATCAAAGTTGATACAAGTGATGCAACAATTCCAACAATTAAACTAATTTTGGTACCCCATACGACTCTTGCAAGTAAATCTCTACCAAGCGTATCAGTACCAATAGGGTATTTTAGACTTGGGCGTTCATCCGCACCTCCTCCTCCATATTTATCAAATAATGGATCAAGGGAGGTTGGATAATCGGGAGACATTACAGGAGCAAGCACAGCGATTATTGTTACAACTAGTATAACAAAGAATCCATATGTTGCTAATTTGTTTTTCTGAAATCTTCTCCAAACAAGGGTCCAATGTGAGGGTGATTTTTCAACTGGAGCTTCATCGCCGATTCGTATTAAATCAGCTGCTGTTTTCTTCTTTTCAGTATCTTTATCAATTGCTGTAGCCATATTTTTTCCTCCATTTGTCAGAGTTCAATTCGCGGATCTACCCAGACATAAGCAATATCCGTCAGCAGGTTCGCTATCAAAATCACCAACGTGATTATCATACTAATGCCCATAATCAACGGGTGATCAAGTCTAAGTACATATTCAACAAATTTAGCTCCTAATCCCGGATACGAGAAGACCGTTTCGGTGATAGGCGTTCCCGCTAATACCCCGCCTATGAATAGGCCAATGTACGTTACAACAGGCAGTAGGGCATTCCGTAAACCATGGCTAATCAGAACTGCTCGTTCAGATAAACCATTTGCTCGAGCTGAAAGGATGTAGTCTTGTCTGAGGATTTCCAACATAGAACCTCTTACAAGTCTTGTGAATAGAGCTAAGCTTGCAAAAACAAGAGTAGCTACTGGTAATATCATGTACCAAATCGTGTCTCCCATATATGTGATGAACGATCCAAAGAATTGACCTATATTGCCAGACCATAATGCACTCCAATCCGTCGGTAATACATTCGTACTAT
This sequence comes from Candidatus Heimdallarchaeota archaeon, assembly GCA_023128635.1. The sequence goes on from JAGMDP010000023.1 coordinate 8,820, forward strand.
GTGCCTTTCCTGCAGGGAACCAATCTAATCCTCTTCCGGCAAATATGAAAATTAGTAGGTTACCGAATACAAAAATAGGCATTGATAATCCTAGTAATGCTAAAGCACTTACACCCGAATCCACCCAAGTATTTTGGAATCTTGCTGCAAGAACTCCTAAAACTATTGAAATTACTAGAGAGATAAGAAATTGTGTTGATTGTAGTTTTAGAGTTTCTGTTAAGTATTTACCAATTTCTACTAAAACAGGTTCTCTACTAAAGAAAGTTAAACCAAGATCAAATCTAGCAAATCCCGCTAACCATATTAGATATTGTTGCGTTGGTGGTTGCGACAATCCCAAAGCTTCTCGTAACCGATCAATATCTTCAGGTCTGATATGGGGGTTTTGTTGTATAAGATATGCAAGAGGATCACCAATCATATACATTAAAGCGAAAGTAATAATGGAAATCCCAACAAACAATGGGATAATTGTGAGAACTCTTCTAAAACTGTAAACAAGGATTCTGTTACCTGCTATTCCTCTAAACCATTGGCTAATATTAGTACCAACTTTGGTAACTCTTTCTGGGGAAACTTCTTCTATATCTACAGCTTGAGTATCAGACATTTTTTTTTCATCTCCAAATTCAGAACTTGGATTCTGTTCTTGAATTGTCTTAACATACTATCGTTAAGCATACATATCAAAGTTTTCATAAATCTATCAAACGATAGTATTTATACATTACTTCTAGTTGAATAACATCATTTTAAATTTTTCCAGTGGTATAAAAGAAGGAAAATTGACAATTAAGTAATAACCATACCACAGTTTTTACAAACTTTTGATCCTTTGTCAACTAATGCTCCACAAACTGAGCAAGTAAGAACTTTCTCTACTTCATAGAGTTCATCTTCCGGAATACTTAGGAGTATTTTTTGCCCCTGGAGTCTAGCTCGGAAACTTCTTGGATTACCTAAAAGTTTCATTATATCTTCTGGCAGAGAAATTCTATTTTGGTTATCTACAGCTAATCGTCTAGTTTCAGCAAGATCTCGGAGACGAATACTACTCCCATGAGTAGCAAGGATAACCCCATCCTTGATTTCAATAATTCTTTCAGCACGAGAAGCAACCTGTTGTGCATGAGTTGCTATTAGTAATGCAACACCTAATTCACGATTAATATCATCTAATACATCTAGAATCTGCTCACCAGTTAAGGGATCCAAGGAAGCGGTAACTTCATCAGCAATAATTAGTTGGGGATTAGTAACTAATGCAGCTGCAAGGGCAACACGTTGACGTTCTCCACCGGACAACATGTTAGGTTTATGTTTAACCCTATCACCTAGACCAACTAGTTCAATAAGCATGGAAGTTCTATTATCAATTTCCTCTTTTTCCATTCCAGCAAGATGACCACCAAGTTTCACATTTTGACTAACATTAAGATGAGAAATTAACTTTGTTTCTTGAAAAACGAGTCCTGCGAATCTTCTGCGTTCGCGAACTATTTGTTCAACCGATAATCTTGAGATATCTCGAGAAATACCAGACCAAAAGATTTTGCCAGAGGTAGGCGGTAACAACCCAGCAGAAATATTTACCAAGGTAGTTTTTCCAGCACCCGAAGGTCCAATCAATGCTACTTTCTCTCCTGGATAAACTGTTAAAGAAACTCCTCTTAATGCCGCAGTCTCTGTTTTCTCACTTTGATAAATTTTGTAAACTTCTTCAATGTTGAGAATGGGCATTTGAAATGATGGTTTGGTTGTCATCTTAATCCCAATTTTAATATTATAAACTATTATTTTACTTTTCGTGTCTTAATGAGATTTAACTCCAATAAAAACTGTTGTGATGAAGATTTTTAAATCATTCATTTAGATTGATTTGCTTGTAATTTCTTGAGAACAAAGAGCAATCACTCATATTTAAGGTAAATTGACCCATATTACCTCATTTATAAAGCTCGTTAAATTTCGAGTTAAGAGAAAATGTTAAAAGTATTAAAACATAAAACGAATCTATGAGCACTATAAATGAGAAAATTGAAAAAGAATCAGCAGAACCTGCTGAGAGCCGTATTGCTTCTACTTGGAAAGAAGCTAGTGAATTTCCAACGAAGCGAATATTAGATTATATTGGGCCGACAGGTCTCTGGCTTCTAAGCTTTTATTTTGCATCACTCTTTATGATGATTGTACTTAATATAGCTAGAATCGGCTTTACAGGTGAAGCTATTTTTAGTGCGCCAACTTATTTTTCACAATTATTCATTAGCTATGGACTAAATTCAGGAAGAGTTGATGTTCCACCTGCAGACATTTTATTGGAACTTCCAGCTTACCTAGATGTAGATTATGGTTTGCAAAAAATCGATTTTGCTAATGCTTTAACATCTGGTGCATGGTTATTTGCTCCACTGGTGATTTATGTCCTTGGCTTACTTTTAGTCATTTTACCAGGTTCAGGTTTTCCCCAACCAATTGGTGATTATAGTTACTTAACAAATTTCCAATATTTCCATCACTTTGTACCCTTCCTAGGGTTTACTGTGGATCCAGTAACAAACATAATGACTACTACTGGTGCTTTCTACTTCCTAATTACTTGGTTACCAATAATACTCGCATGCCTCATTGGTGCTTTTGTAACGAAGCGAGTCTTCAAGGAAAAGAAGAATAGAAGTATAAGCGTATTGAAATTTATGCTTTTTAACCTCGCAGCAGGTTTCATTATTGGTTTGCAGATGGGAACAATTACTGGAGAAGTAGACTTCAGAATAACAGGCGCTCTTAAAACCATCTTTACAAACTCATATGACAATACTGGATATTACTTCTCAGGTCAATATCACCCAAATACCATCTTGATTGTTTCATGGTTCGTGAATTTTATACCAATGATTTTAGCAGCAATTTGGTATCTAATCTATGATCCTTTAGAAGACAATATAATAAAGGGAGCAATAAATACTGGAGCTTTTATGTCTAAAACATTCAAAAAAATGTCAAAGAATGATAGAAAAACTACAGAATAATAGATTTGCATCAATAGTGCTCATTTTGTAATGCAAAACTATTTTCTTTCTATTTTTTTTAAAAAAAAAACTTAGAGTAATAGTTACTCTAGCTTTAAATGTACCGTAATTTATTGGAAACTTTTTTAGTATCTTTTTGCTAAAACTGAAATAAATCCGAAAGAAGAACAGTTTATACACCTCTTCTTCTTATGTTTTAACTGATAGTCATAACCAAGTATTGTAAACTCTGTCCGTTGCTCGATTGTTTCTGCACAGGATTCCGAGCCGCACCAGCTTATAAGATACATATTATTTTGAATTAGTTTTGTATCTTCAAGAAATAATTCTAAGTTTTCCTTATCTGAAAAATCTACAATACTTTCTTGATATGTTAATTGTGCGTTCTTTCTCATTGAATCATCCATATCTTTTTGGATCGTCAATATTTGTGCTTGTATGCTTTGTGATTGCCTATTCAGTGTTTCTTTTTGTAAAGTATCTCTACGGACAATTGTCAATGTTTTATTAGCAAATTCTTTTTGACCAATTTCTATACGTAAAGGAATTCCCAATCTTTCAGATCGATAGAATTTCATCCCTGGAGTTGTTAGTTCGTTATCATCTATTTCAACCTTAAAACCAAAGGAGATCAATTGGTTCTTAATTTCATTTGAATACTGCAGTATTGTTGTTTTGTTTTTTCGGTTGAAGATAGGGATAATTATCATGTCTATGGGAGAAATGTCAGGTAATAAGACAAGTCCTTTATTGTCGCCGTAATATGCGATTATTGTTGCCAAAATCCTATCAATTGAAGGTCCATAGCATAAGAGGTGGGCGAATTGTTTCTTTTTGTGTTGATTGAGATATTCTATGTTGAAAATCTTACTAAAGGTTGTTCCTAGGTATGCAGTAGTAAATAGCTCCATTGATTTACTACCAGGAAGTATTACGTAACCATCTATGGTTTTCGTTGATCCTGCGAATCGATCCCATTTAGGAACTTCAATGAATTTAACAGGAATACCAAGTTTTTCGAACAAGATCGAGTATGTTTTCCCAATAGATTCAAGAAAGGCTAATGCTTCTTTTTTCGATTGAAAAGCGGAATGACCTTCTATAAATCCAATTGTCTCTCTGTTCCTAATTAAAGGACGAGTTTCATTTGTTTCACAACGAAAGATGCTGACATTTTGAAAGACTTTCAAAGGCATATCACGCCAACTACGAATCCAGCGAGCAAACATTGGATAGATTATGAGCTCAGAGGTAGGACGTAATGCTAATCTTTCGCCTTTTGCTAATTTTTTGCTTCCTTCGCGATCAACCCAAAAAACATCATTCTCAAAGTTACGTATGAAATCAGTTTCTTTAAGAAAGATAGATTCTTTTATCAAAGTAGGAAATTGCATTTGGTTATGACCGGATTGAATATAAGCTTCTTGAGCAAAGGCATAGATCTGTTTGAATATCTTATAGCCCCAATCAAGCCAAACATAGCTACCTTTTACACTATAATTAGTGTCAACAATTCTTGCTTCTTGAAGTATCCATAGAAACCACTGCCAAAAATCAATGTTTTTATCAATGGTTACTTTTTTATCTTCAATTCTGTTTTTTATTTGCTGTTCATTCTGGAACATATTCACCTATTTTCAAAGTCATTTCTTCCTCCGTTTTGTTTTGAAGAAATTTCGGTCTTTGTTTAGAAGACAAATGATTTCAACATTCCTACAACTAACCAAAGAAAAAATATCGGAATGGTTAGTTCGGAAAGTGATATCCTGTCATGATTTAGACCTAATGAAATTCAAGAATCATTTTTTAAAAACCTTTGTGTATATCAAGGAGAAAGAATCATAAAGAAATAACAATTACATAAAAGAGATAGTAATGACTCGACCTCGTTGGTTTATTGAATTACTAAAGAAGTCTTTTGGCAGTCGATTCATTCTAGCGAAGCTTACACGAGTTCCGGGATTTAAACAGATTATCGATTCTCTACTCTTCAAAGATGACATGATTTTTTATCTGCCAAATAAAGAAGCTATTGAAAAATCAGCAACCAAGAGCATTCAAATAGGAAAAACAATTCCACAACAAGATGATATTATTATTCCTACTCAGATTATTGATAAATTCATTGAGGAAGCAGAACATCTTTGGGTTATGAATTTCTGTTTATGTAGAGAATCAACTCAGTGTGAAAACTACTCTAGTAAACTTGGCTGTTTATTTATGGGAGAAGCTGTTCTACAAATTGATCCATCATATGGAAAACTAGTTTCTAAGGTTGAAGCCAAGGAACACATAAAGCGTTGCCAAGAAGCGGGATTGATACAATTAATTGGAAGAAATAAATTAGATAAGCAATGGTTAGATGTGAAACCTGGTCACAAATTACTTACCGTTTGTAATTGCTGCGAATGTTGTTGTTTATGGAAAATGCTTCCGGATCTAAATGTAAAGATAAGTCGTAATTTCGCAAAAATGCCAGGACTAAATGTAAAGATAAACGACAAATGTATTGGGTGCGAAGATTGTACACAAGGCATTTGTTTCGTAAACGCTATCGCATTACATGAAGGGAAAGCGGTAATCAATGAAGATATTTGTCGAGCTTGTGGGCGATGTATAAGTATTTGTAAGCAAGAAACCATACAAATGATAATACAAGAGCCTGACTTTATCAATGAAACAATCAAAAGAATCTCATCTGCAGTAGATGTCAATTGAAGTAATTTCTCAGAAATCTTTTTTTGCTAACTAGATTATAACATCCTAAAAAGAATCTAAGGTGAAATGATTTGGTTTTAGTAAAGATTTCTGAAAAAATGCAAGTAAAAAGGATAGAAAAAATTAGATCTGTTTTACAAGCAAAAAATTTGAAGGGAATGATTTTCTTTAATACAAGAAGTATATTTTACTTGACAGGATTTCATCACATCCCAACTGAAAGACCCATTGCGCTGGTTTTACCAACAGATGGTGATTTGGGATTATTTGTACCTGAATTAGAAGTTAACCAAGTAAAAGATACTGTTCCTTTAGTTCCTGATGTTTTTAGCTATTTTGAATACCCAGATGAAATACATCCGATGAAACATTTTGCGAAAGGATTAATGGAACGTGGATTAGGAGATAAAGAAATAGCTGCAGATTCTCCTGGAGCTCCAAATTATTGGGGCTATTTGGGACCAAAATTAACAGAGATAGTTCCAAAAGCGAAAATTACAATTCTAAATGAATTGATAATGGATATGCGAGTTATCAAGGATGAAGAAGAAATAGCTCTAATAAAGGAAAGCTGTAAGTGGGGTAACCTTGCCCATCAATTATTACAAGAGTACACCTATGTTGGTGCTTCTGAAATTGAAGTTGTTAATGGAGTTAATGCTGAAGCATCTCGAGTGATGTTGAAAACTTTGGGTCCATCCTTCAAACCTTTAAGTGGTGCAATATGTGCTGCTGCTGGTTATAGAGGACAAATCGGGGCTGGGTCAGCAATTCCACATGCAACTACCGGAAATAATTTCTTCAAATCAGGTGATACTTTGGTTACAGGAGCAGGTTCCAATGTCGGAGGATATCGAAGCGAACTCGAACGCACTATGTTCATGGGCGAACCATCTGAAAAGCAGGTGAAATACTTTAACATAATGTATAAAGCTCAAGATGCAGCGTTAAATGCGTTTGGTCCAAATGTTAAGAATGCAGATGTTGACAGAGCAGCTCGTAAAGTCTTCAAAGATGAAGGTGTCTGGGACCTGGTGGAACACCATACAGGGCATGCGATTGGTATGGAAGGACATGAACGACCATTTCTAGACATTGGTTCTAAAGTCATCATGAAACCTGGAATGGTGTTTACAGTTGAACCTGGAATCTACATTCATAATTTCGCTGGTTTTAGACATTCTGATACTGTACTCATAACTGAAGATGGTTCAGAAATGTTGACTTATTACCCTCGAGATCTCGATTCATTAATTATCGATCTGTGAATTCAGAGAAAAGAGAAACCGCCTTTCCTTGGCGGTTTTTAGGATTTTTGTGTAATATACAATCCCCCAATAATTAATACCCCACCAAGAGCAAAGAACCAATCAGGATATTCTTTCATAGCTAGAGCAAACAAAGTAGCAATAATAGGTATCAAGAATTGAAAGACACTAGCTTTCTGAACAGGAATTCTTCTAATAATCTCAAACCAGAGAGTAAAGGCAATGGCGGTTGGTACAACTCCCATGAAAACCAGGGTAAGAATATGATAATATTTTGTTGCTGATGTGAAACTTCTGTCAGCAGCAAGCATTACTACAAGAAGAATTATCGCACTGATACTCAATGTCCAGGTTGTTGTTGTAATTGGATCTCTTTCTTTTAGAAACTTCTTTAGATAAACAGTATAAGCAGCCCATGCAACCCCTGACATGAATCCCAATAGGTTTCCTAGAGAGGTTTCACTGGAAAAAATTGTTGATAGCTCTCTAACATCAACTGCTATGAAAAAAACTCCTACAAAAGAAATTAAGACTCCAATTGCTCCCCACCATTTATGTCGTTCTTTCAAAATTATTATTGATAAGACAAAAGTAAGTACCGGATTCACATTTAAGAGAAAAGAAGAAGCAGAAGCAGTTGTAAATTTAACTGAATACATTTGAAATAACACAAATGAAGCTAAAATTAGAGATGCGATTAACAGATGAATGGGTTTTTCTTTTAGATCGATTAGAAGTTGTTTTCCTCTTTTTGTTGCAAGACAAACCAATACTAATGTTAAAGCAGCAGGCAAGTATCTTATTGCGCTTATTTGTATAGGAGTGAGTCCACTGTTATTTGTTAGATATTCTCCTATTACATTAGGTGTAGACCATGCAAGAATAACTATAATTAACATGGTGATGACTTGCCAAGTGAATGCAGACCCTGCTTTAGAGGTGATTCCATCAGAATCTTCTGAGAGTTCCTCTATAGATAGATCTGTTACTACAACAACAGGCAATTCATCTTTCTCTGACAATGAAAAACTTCCTCAAGAAGAAAACAATAAATTCATTACTTAAAAAGATAGATGATTAATTATCGCCTACATATTTGTAAGAGCAAAAAAGGTTGTAATGAAAATGACCTATATTGACTGTCATGTACATATTTCTGATAAGTATTTTTTCAAACGAATAGATGATCTTTTGCTGGACTGGAATGAATATAACATAGAAAGAATTGGTGCAGTAGCTACTAATATAAGAGAATCACAACGAAATATTGAGATAGCAAAGAAATATCCAAGTATAATTCTAGCAGGTATTGGACGGCATCCGTGGGGAGCCCATAAATTCAGTGAACAAGAATTAATGATATTTCAGGGACTAGCCAAAGACCCAAAAGTTGCTTTTATTGGAGAAGTAGGATTAGATCAATATCACATAAAAGAAAAAGAACGGTGGGAACAACAAAATCGAGTTTTAAAACATTTTATCGAAATAGCTAATAATAACAAGAAATCATTAATGTTGCATTTAACAGGTGCAGAAGATGAATTATATGAAATGTTGTCAACCTCAAATCTGAATGTTAATTTTTGTTGTCATTGGTATTCTGGACCGGAAAAAACACTAAAGAAGCTAATAGATTTAGGAGGATATTTTTCTATTAATCCTAATTTTATTCGAAGCAGAAAACATCGAAAAGTTCTGGATTTAGTTGATCAACGTAGAATTCTTACGGAATCAGATGGTCCAGTAAAATTCCAAGGTGAACAAGGAACTCCTGCACTTATGCCAGTTCTGTGTAAAGAAATTGCAAAAGAATTAAAGATTCAACCAGATAATTTTGCTGAAATTGTGAAAGAAAACTTTGAAAATTATTTGAAGAATTAGAACCGCATTTTTCTTGCCCTCAACAAAACGCTTTTCTATTTAAAACAAGCTTTTGATTAATATCTGACAGACAAATTTCCTTTTGTGTTTGGCTTCTCGTACGCAACACACATTGGGAACTATTACAAGGGTGATATCTTTAGTGAAGAAAATTAAATATGTTAAAGCTTGTCCATTTCTTAGAGACCTTGGTGATAGTTATCTTTGTGTAAATAATGATAAAGTTTTGGAAGTGGTGATTGATCCACTTGTTCACATCGATTGGAGTGATGAGTTAGCTCCAGTAGCATCAGAAGTTCCGGGTATTACAACATGTCTTTTTACTCTTGAGATAGATAGAGATTCTAGACTTTATTGTACAAGTCGTAAGATGCATCTGAGAATGGATAACAGAGATATTATGTGGGAGGATATCAGAGATTCAGTATACCTTCTTGATTTAAATACAAGTGAATTTCAAAGTGCGGAAATTGATTTCTGTTCCACATGTTTATTTAAGGTGCTTATTGCATCAAGTCCTGCTTTTCAATCAAGATTAACTATAGATGAAAAAATCCGTTTAGGATGTAGCTATATACTGAATAAAGCAAATGAAATTTACAGTTCACTCATAAAACTCGCCCAATCAATGGCTGATGATGAGAAGTCAATAAAAGAAACCTCTAAATTGGATAAATCAAAAGGAATTATCTTCAAACAACAAATTTCTGCTTTGAACTGGTTAACTTGGATGACAGAATTGAGTATGGTGGATGATGTTTTTGCATCCACTTCTTTTGAGTGGTTACAAAAATTTGATGAATGGGGATTAATTATCTCTAAAGTAGCAGATACTGATGATTATCTCACAATTGTAGAACTAATCGAAGAATCATACGAATATGCTGCTCGATTAATAGAACTGTCATATGAATTAATTATGAAGATATCATTTGCAAAAACTGATTTGGTAGAGAAACAACAATCACTTCTAAATGTTGAAAAAATAATAACCATAGCGGCAGTACAATTCGAAGATTATATGTTTATCTGTAGACAATTCATTGATATTGTCAAAGAAGGAGAAGATTAATTATATTTTTTTCACTACTCGAGTTCCACTTTTATCATCTATAGCAGCTATTGCATTTTCAGGTGAAGTAATAATTGAGAGTTTCCCACCATATTCGATAAATTGTATTGCAGATTCTACTTTAGGACCCATACTTCCTTTTGCGAAATGACCTTCATCAAATATTTTCTGTAATTCTGAAATTTCGATTTTTTCTATTTTTTGCTGATTTTCTTTCCCATAATTAAGATATGCGTTTGAGACATCCGTTAAAAGCATCAAAATATCAGCATCAATTTGGGTTGCTAATACTTCTGTGGCTCTATCCTTATCAATAACTGCATCTACATCAACATAAGTTCCATTCTCTTGCGCAACAGGAATTCCTCCTCCTCCTACTGCAATAACTATATCCCCTTCCTCTACACACCGTCTAATAGTAGGTCCTTCAAGAATTTCTAAAGGAATAGGAGATGGAACAACTTTTCTAAAACCCCGACCAGCATCATTTATGTAAGTGTCTTTAGTTTCCTTATGAAGCTTGATTGCTTCTTCTTCTGAATAAAACGGACCAATAGGTTTTGTTGGTTCCTTAAAAGCTGAATCCTTGTGATTAACAACAGCACGAGTAATAATAGCTACAACTCTTTTATCATGAATATCATGCTCGTATAATCGTTCTTCTAAGGCAGTTTGAATCATGAAACCAATTTGACCTTGAGACATCGCCCCACATATACTAAGAGGTTGTTCAGGTATCCCTTCGGATACACCTGATTTTTGTTGGACAAGTATATTGCCAACTTGAGGACCATTTCCATGTGTTAAGATAACACCATATCCCTTTTTTATAACATTAATTATGACATTAGTTGCTTTTCTTAGATTTTCCATTTGCTGCTCATAGGTCTTAGGTTGCCCTTTTTGGAGGATCATATTTCCTCCTAAAGCAATGGCAATCAAATCTTTGGTCATAATTTTTCAATCCAATATTCACTAAATTTTGATAGTAAAGAGGTTATTATCTACAATATTATCTTAAAAATCTTCTCAAAAAGAAGAAATAATATACATAAATGTGCTCTATTGCAGTAAAAATACTAAACGCTAATATAGGAAATCAGCAAATATACTAGTTACCGAGGGGTAGTTAAGTGGCTGATGTTAATGTTTTGATGAAACAGTTAGCTAATGCTAGCGAAAAAAAGGGAAAATGTGCAGCCATTACCAAATTGGGAAATTTGGGTGATGAGACAGCAGTAAGGATTCTTGTGAGACATCTGAATCAGGAAGAAGATAATGAGATTAAGAGTTTTGCAGCAAGTGCCTTGATTGATATTAACAGTAAAAAAGCAACTCATTTGTTAATTCGTTTGCTTAGAAGCGAATCATGGATTACTAGAATGAAAGCAGTTGAAACACTTGGAGAGCTTGAAGATAAGAATGCAACATTAACTCTAATTAAATTGCTTCGGAATGATCCTGAATCAAATGTAAGAGAATGGGCTGCTATTTCTCTTGGAAAAATAGGAGATAAAAAAGCAGTGAAACCATTAGTGAATGCTTTGACTAAAGACTCACATTTAGAAATTCGTATGGAAGCAGCAAAAGCTTTAGGAAAAATTAAAGACAAGAAAGCAAAAAGAGCATTAATTCAAGCATTCTATTCTGATGCTGAATATCAAGTTAGTTGGGCATCAGCTTCAGCACTAGCAAATTTAAATGATGGGGAATCCAAGAAACTA